>JAQVLL010000137.1 GCA_028704195.1 Smithellaceae bacterium | reverse complement strand
CCGTTGTCAGAGGTTCAAAGTACAGCTTATTGGATGTGTCGTAGTCGGTCGATACGGTTTCCGGGTTGCAGTTGACCATGATGGATTCAATGCCTTCGTCACGCAGGGCGAATGCCGCGTGCACGCAACAGTAGTCAAACTCAATTCCCTGGCCGATGCGGTTCGGGCCTCCACCCAGGACCATGATCTTACGGTTTTTGCTGACACCGACCTTGTCCGGAGCGTTGTAAGTCGAGTAATAATATGCTGCATCCTCGACGCCGCTGACCGGCACGGCATCCCATGCCTCCGGTAGACCCGCGCCCAGCCTCTTTTTGCGGATGTCTTCTTCCTTATGGCCCAGAATCTGCGCCAGGTAGCGGTCAGCGAATCCGTCTTTTTTAGCCTGGATCAAAAGATCGTCCGGCAGGGCCCGGTTCTTGAAGGCCAGAATTTTTTCTTCCAGTTCGACGAGTTCCTTCATTTGCTCGATAAACCATTTTTTGATGAAGGTTTTTGTGTGAAGGGCATCCACGGATGCACCTTTGCGCAGCGCTTCGTACATGATAAACTGTCGTTCACTGGACGGTTCGCTAAGCATCTCCATTAGTTCATCCAGCGATCGGGTGTTGAAGTCCTTTGCAAAGCCCAGACCGTAGCGCTTCTTTTCCAGGGAGCGAATCGCTTTTTGCAGGGCTTCCTTATAATTCTTGCCGATGCTCATGACTTCGCCCACGGCTCGCATCTGTGTGCCCAGTTTATCGGCTGAACCGGGGAATTTTTCAAAATCCCACCGTGCGAATTTAACCACGATGTAGTCGCCGGACGGTGTATATTTATCCAGTGTCCCTTCACGCCAGTAGGGTATCTCATCGAGCGTGATTCCCGTCGCCAGCATGGATGAAATCAGGGCGATCGGGAAGCCGGTTGCCTTGGAGGCCAGCGCGGATGACCGGGATGTGCGCGGGTTGATCTCGATGACGACAATGCGGTCCGTTTTGGGATCATGCGCGAACTGGACATTTGTACCGCCGATGACCTGGATGGCTTCCACAATGTCATACGAGTATTTCTGGAGCCGTTTCTGGATATCTTCGGAAATCGTAATCATCGGTGCAGTGCAGTAAGAATCTCCGGTATGGACACCCATCGGGTCGACATTTTCGATGAAGCAGACCGTAATCATTTTGTTCTTTGCGTCGCGGACAACTTCCAGCTCCAGTTCTTCCCAGCCGATGACGGATTCTTCAATCAGGACCTGGCCGATGAGGCTCGCGGAGATGCCGCGGCTGGCGATCAGCTTCAGTTCTTCGAGGTTATATACAATTCCTCCGCCTGTGCCACCCATGGTATAGGCAGGTCTGACCACGACCGGATAACCCATCTCGGCGGCGATTTTTTCTGCTTCTTCGACCGAGGTTGCCGGCTTGCTTTTAGGCATCTCAATACCCAGCTTGTTCATGGCTTCCTTAAAGGCGATCCGGTCCTCGCCCCGTTCGATCGCGTCCACCTGTACGCCGATCACCTTGACGTTGTGCTTCTGCAAAACGCCGAGCTTGTATAATTCCGACGTCAGGTTCAGGCCGGTTTGTCCCCCGAGATTCGGCAAAATGGCGTCCGGCTTTTCATTTTCAATGATTTCGGTGATCGTTTGAGCGTTGAGGGGTTCAATATACGTCACATCGGCCATGCCCGGGTCAGTCATAATCGTTGCCGGGTTGGAATTGACCAGGATGATCTGATAACCCAGCTTGCGCAGAGCCTTGCAGGCCTGTGTCCCTGAATAGTCGAATTCACAGGCCTGTCCGATGACAATCGGGCCGGAGCCGATAATCAATACTTTTTTAATGTCTTTACGTTTTGGCATAAGTTCCTTTCAACTGTTTTTCAAATTCATTCTTTTTTACCTGGATATTCCGCTTCGACTTTGATGGCAATGCCGCCGCGCACGGCGAACTCCGCGCTGACCCTGCACCAGCGCGGTTGGAGGGCGGCCACCAGGTCTTCAAGAATGATATTGGTGACGTGTTCATGAAAAACACCCTCGTTGCGGAAAGACCATAAATATAATTTCAGTGATTTCGATTCGATGATCTTCCTGTCGGGGACGTACTGTATGGAAATGCTGGCGAAATCGGGCTGGCCGGTTTTCGGGCATACACAGGTGAATTCGTCGGTGGAAAGCGTCACCGTGTAGTCGCGACGGTGGTGATTGGGAAATGTTTCCAGCCTGCGGACGGGTTTTGTCCTTTTCCCCAAAAGTGTCAAGCCTTTAAGATCATTTGTTTTTGTTTTACCTGCCATGAAGTTCCCCTGAACAAAAAAGAGTGAATTTGTTTACCGAAAGTTGTTAATAATTTCAAGTTTATTCGTCCGAACGAAAATACTTCGCATAAAATGATGATTTTATGTTAAATTTATACGTAATTCAGAAAGGAGGCGTGAAGATGCCGGAAAACAAAACAACCGTTCCTGAAAATACCTGGAAATGCAGTAATTGCGGAAACACCGTCGTAGAGGTTCAGCCGCCGCAGATTTGTCCCTCCTGCCTTCAGAAATGTGAATTTCTGAACGTAACCTGTTACCAGCCAGACTGCGGGTTTACCGGGATGGACAACCGCCTGAAACCGTCAAAATAAAGCTGCCCGGTAAAAATGTTGACACGGCTTGAAGCGATGTCTTTCCTGCAAAAGGAGATCAGGTTGTCCGGGCAGATATGAACGAGACCCGTAAAGAGTGTCTCTGCCGTCAAGCAATGAGCGGCGCAAAAATTTCACTGAGTGTCGGGTGCGGTATGACCCACAAACGCAGTTGCTTTCGGGTCAGCTGACCGGCAACCGCCAGGGCAAGCCCGGAAATGAGATCGGACGCGTAGTCTCCTAATATAACGGCGCCGATGATTTTGTCCTGGTGAAAAACAGCCTTGACAAAACCCTGACCCATCAATTCTGTCCGCGCAATAATGTTGGCGCTGTAGGGCGACCTGACGACGTCAACGGATAAACCTTCGTTCAGGGCGCGTTCCTCGGTGTAACCGACGCGCGCAATCTGTGGATGGCTGTACACAACCGACGGAATAAAATTTTCGTTGTAAAGATTGCCGCTTCCACCGTACATATGTTCCACTGCGGCTTTAGCCTGCCGGGCCGCGCGGTGAGCCAGCATCATTCCGCCGGTGACATCGCCCGCGGCATAAATACCCCGGACGGTCGTCATCATGTTTTGATCCACCTTGATTCCGGCGCTGCTATATTTGATTTCCAGCCTGTCGAGCTCAGCCGGGCGTAGGAGCGGCTTTCTTCCCGTGCAAAACAGGGCGCATCCGGCGCGCATCTCCATGGTTTCGCTGTTTTTCCGTACCTGCATTACAACGCCGCCTGCGGATTCTTTCAGACTGATGAGTTCTGTCGATGTGTGGACGGCAATTCCCATGCGGGCCAGTTCCTGTGTGAGAAATTCTGCGGCCTCTTTATCTTCCTGAGGCAATATGCGGTCCAGCAGTTCCACCAGAATCACCTTGACGCCGAGTTCCGCAAATAACGTGGCATATTCGACACCGATGAAACTTCCCCCGACAACGATCATGCCGGACGGCAGGGAGGTCATGTCAAGAATGCCGTCCGAAGTCATGATCCGTTCCGAAGTCTTGATGTCCGGCAGGAGCTGCGGTTCCGAACCCCAGGCGATGAGGATGTTCTTTGTCTCAAAAAGCTGACGTTGACCGGATGGCTCCACGTATCTCACTTCGCGGGGCGAGAGAATTTCGCCTGTGCCCGTTTTTGTTTCCACCTGCGCGTCGGCAAGTCCTTTTTGAGCACCCATGGCCGCTATCTTGACCATCTGGTCACGATGTTTTTTCATGGCCATGAAGTCAACGGTGATGCCGTCAACATGGACGCCGAGGCGTTTGAGCTTTTTTAAGTCCGTGTATGATTTGCTGCACGAAAGCAGCGCTTTTGTGGGGATGCAGCCGCGATGCGCACACGTGCCGCCCCAGCCGTTCTTATCGATGATAAGAACGCGTTTTTTCTTTTGAGCTGCCGTTTGTGCCGCCTCCATGCCTCCCGGCCCTCCGCCAACGACAATCAGATCATATTTATCGGACATGTTTGCATGTTCTCCTTTGGCAGGACAGGTAAAACGACGGTTATGCCTCACATTCCAATCGGTTACGGCCGCCTTCTTTAGCGCGGTACATGGACCGGTCGGCCCTGGCAATCATGGTGTCGATTTCTTCCCGCGTCTGATATTCCGACAGTCCGATCGAAGCGGTAATCCTGAATACGTCCCCTATGCAGGGGAAACTGCATTTTTCAATATTGGTCCGCATGCGCTCGGTGCAGATCATGGCTTCTTTCAGATCCGTCTGGATCAGGACCAGAACAAACTCTTTGCCGTCCATTCATCCGATCTGAGAAAAGCATTCTTTTCCGCAGTATATGAGGGGGAGTTTTGTGTGTCAATGAAAAAACCGGGGGATACATGAAGCATCTGACTGATTGATTATGAAATTTTGCTGGTGCAGAATTCAAACTTGTCATCCTTTTTAATATCTGCTAATTCATCGTGCAGGATTTAGCGGATGAAAGAGATTCTGACAGTTTCGCAACTGAACGATTACATTAAAACCTTTCTTGAAGATACCTTCGGAACGCTCTGGGTGGAAGGTGAAGTCTCCAATTTGCGCCGTCCCCCGTCCGGCCATATCTATTTCACGCTGAAGGACGACAAAAGCCAGATTCGGGCGGTCTATTTTCGCCAGTACGGCTACCGCGCGGCAAAATTTGATCTGGAAGACGGATTGAAGATTTTGTGCCGGGCGCGCCTCTCCGCTTATCCGCCCCGTGGTGAATACCAACTCATTGTGGAATCGGTCGAGCCTCAGGGTGTGGGAGCACTGCAAAAAGCGTTTGAACAGCTCAAGGCGCGATTGGCGGCCGAGGGTTTGTTCGATCCGTCTTGTAAAAAAGCACTTCCGTTTCTGCCCTGCTGCATCGGTGTTGTTACGTCGCCGACGGGCGCGGTGATCCGCGATATTCTGAACATTACGCGCCGCCGGTTCCCGTCCGTGGATATTCTGATTGCGCCCGCGCGGGTTCAGGGGACGGAGGCGGCCGGTGAAATCATTTCCGCGCTGCGCAACCTCCATGCCAGCGGCCGGGCGGATGTTATCATTATAGCGCGGGGAGGCGGCTCTCTCGAGGATCTGGCGCCCTTCAACGATGAGGCGCTGGCCAGGGAAGTTTTTCGTTCGTCCATACCCGTTGTCTCGGCCATCGGCCATGAAACCGACTTTACGATTTGTGATTTTGTGGCGGATTTGCGCGCGCCCACACCTTCTGCGGCGGCGGAACTGGTGGTTCCCCGGAGAACGGAACTGCTGGAAACGCTCTGCGATCGTCAGCGGAGACTGGTCGCTGCCCAGTGTCGCTATCTTGCTGATCAGCAAGACCGGATCATATCCCTGAAGAGCCGTTTCCGGGACCCGCGAAGGTTTTTAGCCGACTATTCGATTCATCTGGATGACTTGCGCGAAAGACTGCAGCGTGCCATAACACAGCATACGCAGACAGTAAAAAGCAGACTGGCGCATCTGACGCTGGGATTGCAGAATCAGAATCCGCAAGCCCAAATCCGGGAGCGGAGGATTTTTCTTGGCTCTCTGGAGAAAGACATTGTAAACTACTGGAATCGTTATTTCAGAGATCGCGAGGCACGGCTGAATAAAAGCGCAGCCCTTCTTTCTTCCCTGAGCCCGCTTGCCGTGCTGCAGAGGGGGTACAGCATCACGCGCCGGGTGCCGGATGGGAAAATTATCCGTCAGGCGGGAGAGTTGACATTGGATGAAAGAGTGCGCATTCAGTTGGCTGAAGGCGTTTTCCAGGCACGGGTGGAAAAAATTCATGGGGAGTAAAAAATCATGGCGAAAGAAAAGTTTGAAGATGCTTTGGAAAAACTGGAAAATATAGTAAGGGACATGGAACGGGGTGAAATGCCGCTGGATTCGGCGTTGAAGTCTTTCGAGGAA
>JAQVLL010000136.1 GCA_028704195.1 Smithellaceae bacterium | reverse complement strand
GGATTTAAGAATTATGATAAAGAGTGGTGGCATTTCACACTGGTGAATGAACCGTATCCTGATACCTATTTTAATTTCCCTGTAAAGTGATCAGCATGAAAAAAAAACTGCCGCCATTTCTGGAGTCCTACGGGTTTTCGATCCTTTTGATCATTTCCATTCTGATTGGCGCTGCACTGGTCGTTGCCCTGAAGCAGGACGCGGCGGCGCTCAAACCACTGGGCGACATTTTCTTAAATCTGCTTTTTACCGTCATTGTGCCATTGGTCTTTTTCTCCATCTCGGCCACCGTTGCCTCCATGACCAATCTCAAGCGTCTTGGCAAAATTCTTTCCGTAATGGTCCTGATCTTTGTAATCACCGGCATCATTGCATCGGTCGTCATGATTACCGCCGTAATCCTCTTTCCTCCGGCAATCGGGGTCAATATACCCCTGCCCGCGACGGCGGACGTTGAGCAAATCAAAACTGCCGATCAAATTGTTCGGGCTTTCACGGCTCCGGATTTCTCAAACATTTTATCCAGAAACAATATGCTGGCCCTCATTGTTTTTTCTATTCTGACCGGACTGGCGGCCTCCGCGGCGGGGGAAAAGGGAAAAGCGTTCACCAGATTTCTAACATCCGCCAATGCAGTCATGATGAAGCTGATTTCCTTCATTATGTATTACGCGCCCATCGGTCTTTGTGCTTATTTTGCCTATTTGGTCGGCGTTTTTGGTCCTAAACTGCTCGGTTCATATGCACGCTCCATGGCCGTTTATTATCCGACAGCGATATTGTATTTTTTCCTCGCCTTTACCCTGTATGCATTTTTAGCCGGGCGTGGCCCCGGTGTGAAAAAATTCTGGAGTAATATCATCCCGCCATCGGTTACGGCCCTGGCGACGGGCAGCTCCATGGCAACAATTCCTCTGAATCTGCAGGCGGCAGATAAAATCGGCGTGCCCAGGGATATCAGCGAAGTGGTCATTCCCATCGGTGCGACGATGCACATGGAAGGATCCTGCCTGGCCGCCGTACTGAAAATTGCCTTTCTGTTCGGCATTTTTCAGATGCCCTTCACCGGTATCGAAACTGTTTTAACGGCCCTGGGTATCGCCCTTTTGACCGGAGTAGTCGTCAGCGGCATCCCCGGCGGAGGAACCATCGGTGAGCTCCTGATTTTGTCGATGTATAACCTGCCCCCCGAAGCGTTTCCTTTGATCACCATGATCGGCACACTGGTGGATGCGCCCGCCACCATGGTCAATGCCGTGGGCGACAATGTCGCCAGTATGATGATCGCGCGGGTTCTGGGTGGAAAGCATTGGATGGAAGAGCAGGGGTAACGCTTCGACAGGCTCAGAGACCGAAGGGACGAGGAACAAGGTGCAAGGCTCAAGGGGCAAGGGATAAGGAGAAAAAGCTGCTACTTCTTTTTGCCGATGCCCGGATCCCGTTGAATCTCGGCTACTTCTTTCTTGACCTTTTGATATGACAGAAAGCTGTGTAAAAACCAACCTATCGCAAAACCTATCGTCAGCACGAAAAATATCAATAAGGCAAGCGATAGGGAAATTTTCCAGAAGAAAATTCCAACGGTAACAGCGGAAACATTCTGTATAATGAACAAAACGGCGAGACCGGCAATAATCATCAACAGGATTATTTTGAAATTCATATCACAACCTCACAGACGTTTACTTTGCACAATATGCGGTGTAAAGGATATCCGTTGCCTTATGATATTTGGTCCTGTAACTTTTAAAACGCCATACCGGCAAACACCGCAGATTTCACAGATGATTATTATGCGATTGCTGAAAACAATCAAGTCCTTTATTTTCAAATCCACAGATACCTGATCCTTCCATTTGACTTGATCATGCTTTTCCGTTATTTAGGCAGACATGTTGAAACAAAATTATTTACAGGAGATCAACGATGTCCAATATACTGCTTGTCGGAAACGGAGCACGTGAACACGCAATGGCCGAGGCCATCTCGAGATCCGGGCAGAATCCGTTTTTGTTTTCATTTATGAAAGCCAATAACCCGGGAATCGCCTCCCTGTCGGAAATCAGCAAACTGGGAAGCTATTCAGACCTGTCTGCCATCACCGGTTTTGCCAGGGATAATAAAATCGACTTCGCCGTCATCGGCCCGGAAGACCCCCTCAACAACGGCGTTGTGGATGCCCTGATTCAATACGGTATCGCTTCGATTGGACCTGAAAAAAGTCTGGCAAGGCTGGAAACATCCAAGGCGTTCACCCGAAACCTGGTTAATAAATATAATATTCCCGGCAATCCAAAATTTAAAGTGTATACAACACCGGACGGTTTGGAGGCTTTTCTGGACCAACTGGACGGCGTTGTGCTCAAACCGGATGGACTCACTGGCGGCAAGGGTGTGCTCGTTCAGGGTGATCATTTTAATTCAAAAGATGAAGCGCTGAAACTGTGCAGGCAGATTCTGAAGGAACGTTCTTCTGTGATTGTTGAGGAAAAGTTTGACGGCGAGGAATTTTCACTGCAGTGCCTCTGCGACGGCAAGACGGTTGTGGGCACACCGCTTGTACAGGATCACAAAAGACGGTTTGACGGCGACCAGGGTCCCAACACCGGCGGCATGGGTTCTTATTCCATGCCTGATCACCTGATGCCGTTTCTGAAAGATTCGGATGTCGAAGAGGGTCTGGAAATCACCCGTCAGGTAGCGGCGGCCCTGTTGAAAGAAACCGGCAAACCTTATAAAGGCGTCATGTATGGGGGATTCATTGCCACAAAAAACGGCGTAAAGCTTCTGGAATACAACGCGCGCTTTGGTGATCCGGAGGCCATGAACATCCTGCCGCTTCTGAAAACGGATTTTGTGGATATTTGCAAACATATCGTTAACGGAACACTGGATACTCTCAAGATCGAATTCGATCAAAAAGCAACTGTCTGCAAATATGTTGTGCCGAAAGGCTATGGCCTCCCCGCCGATCATCCCGATGCCGCATCTTCACGGGCTAAAATTGAAGTGGGCGATGTGGGAAAAGCCCGTCTTTACTATTCTTCCGTGGATAAAAAAGAAGACGGACTGTATTTGAGCTCGTCCCGGGCCATCGGCATCGTCGGCATTGCCGACACATTAGAGGAAGCGAGAAATATTGCCGTCGGAGGCGTAAAAGCCATCAAAGGCCCGGTCGCCTACCGCGAAGATATCGGTACCCGGGAATTAATACAGAAACGCATCAATCACATGAATAAAATAAGAATCAAACAACCTTTTAATGCATGATTTTTCTATATTGGAACATTAATTATGCCTGTTTTTAGACTATAGCCCCTTGTTCATTCTGAAGCTGATATATTGTAACATTCAGAACGGCATTCCACTTCGCAACCAGAATAGCGATAAATTTAAACTAGCGTAAATGTATCAACAATAGCAGAGAAAGCCTTAATTATTTTGGCATTTCTTTTATGTGGATATCGCTTTGTGGGAATGGGATCTCTATGCCTTCTTCTCTGAAACGACGGAATATTTCATAATAAAGCTGGCTTTTTAGCACACCGGGACGATTTACAAATTCGCGCGTCCAAACCCTCAGATTAAAAATCATTGCACTGTTCGCGTATTCAGTAAAAAGGACGTCCGGTTTAGGTTCTTTCAGTACACCCCGATTATCAAGAGCAACCTCAAGAAGAACTTTTTTGACGACCTGGGGATCCTCCTTATAAGACACACCCACGGGATAATTAAAACGGACATTGCGGTCGGTGTGACTCCAGTTGATGACCGTTTCAGAAATAAATTGCGAATTTGGAACGATAATGGAAATATTATCATTCGTTACGATCGTGGTCGCACGCATGGAAATATCTATCACATCTCCGGCAACGCCCGCTACTTCGATTCTGTCTCCTACTTTAATCGGCCTTTCAAAAAGAATGATTAATCCGCTGACAAAATTATTAATTACATTTTGCAAACCGAAACCAATACCTATGCCAAGCGCTCCGAATAATATAGTGAGACTGCTTAAATTAATACCGGCTGTCTGCAAAATAATGACAAAGCCGATAATCAGTAAAATATATTTTATGATGGAACCCGTCGCCGCGCGCACACCGTAATCAATACGGCTCTTTGCCAGCAATTTATGCGTTACGATTTTATTTATTTTTGAAGTAAGATAAAGTAAGAGCAATGTTGCTAAAATCAGATAAACAAGCGTCAAAATGGTAAAAGAGGAGTCGCCCATATTAAAAAGAGGAATTTTCAATGATTCTATGATTTTCTTTGCGAAACTGGCTATTGTATCCATAATAATCTCCTAAAACGGGAAAAAAACAGGAATTAAAATAGTCGCGAGAATCAAAAAAATTAAGTTTAAAGGAGTTCCCACTTTAATAAAATCTGAAAATCTGTACTGCCCTACTCCATAAATCATTGTGTTGGTCTGATAGCCTACAGGCGTCATAAAACTGGTGGAGGCGGCAAAAGCAACCGCCATTAAAAATGGTTTTGGACTGACATTCATTGCGCTGGCGGCGGCAATCGCAATCGGGGCAAGTAATACTGCTGTGGCATTGTTGGACATCGTACTCGTCAACAACGTAGTAACAAGATAAAGAGCGGCTACAATCGCCATAGGGCCGAATTGCCCGAGAAAACGAATCATTTTTTCTGATAGATACATGGCCGCGCCTGTTTTTTCCAGAGCGACACCAAGAGAAATAATACCGCCTAAAAGGAAAATTACTTTCCAATCGATAGAGTCGTAAGCTTCTTCCAATGTAATACATCCCACCATAACCAGCAGCACAGACCCGATGATCGCCCCAACCATGATCGGCAATATCCCCAGCGTCGCCGTAACGATAACTCCGGCAATGATCAGCAGAGCAGGAATGATTTTGTCTTTGCGATACTGGGGTGTCTCAATATCTGACACAATGACGAAGTTTTTATTGTTTTTGAGAGCGTCATAATTTTCCTTGCGCGCCTCAACCAGGATGGCATCACCGGCATTGAGCGGAGTATCGGCAAAACCGGTGTTATATAGTTGACCTCTGTGTCTTAACGCCAAAGCCGTTGCGCGGAAAACATTACGAAAATAAGAAGACTTGATAGTCTTGCCAATCAGCCTTGAATTAGGTGCGATTACTACTTCCGTCAGCATCAGCGCTTCGCACTGGAAATCTTTTTCGTGCAGTTCGCAGTCAGATTTCATCTGAATGCCGACTTTGTCTTTTAATTCCTGTAACTGTTTTATATCGCAGCGGACCCGTAATAAATCATTTTCCCGCAGCACAATATCGGACACGGGAACCAACAGACGCTGCCCGTTACGGATCACCTCCAAAACATCTATTTCCAGCTCTTTTATCAGGGGAGAGTCCGCGACTCTCATATCGATTGATTTATTGCCCGACAGAAGAATGATATCCGTCAGATAATCGTGCATTTTATACTTATCCGTCAGCTCACCTTCGGTTGATCTGTCAGGAATAATTCTTATTCCGAAAAGCGCCATGTAAATTATACCTACAGCGAAAAAAACAAGGCCCATCTTCGTGAATTCAAACATGCCCAAAGCGGGCAGACCATGTTGAACCGCAATGGAACTGACGAGTATGTTTGTTGACGTGCCGATGAGCGTGCATAAACCGCCGAACATAGAAGCAAACGAAATAGGCATTAAAAGTTTTGAGGGACTGATTTTATTCGTTGCGGATAGCCCCAGTAAGATAGGAATAAATACCGCGACAACCGGGGTATTGTTAACAAACGCTGAAATAACGCCGACAAGAATCATCGTTCCTATAAGGCCTATCCAGAAATTGAAGCCAAAAACCTTTGACGACAACGCTCCCAGGTAATTAACGGAACCTGTTTTCTGCAGCGCCGCGCTTAAAATGAACATTGCCGCCACGGTAACGGTTGCCGTATTGCTGAACCCGGAAAGACCCTCTTAGGGAGATACTATTCCCGTTAAAAGCAGAATAGCCATAACGATTATTGCCGTGAGGTCGACGG
>JAQVLL010000135.1 GCA_028704195.1 Smithellaceae bacterium | reverse complement strand
TGATTGCCGATATTCATTTCCACTGTCAATTGGCGCTGGGGGCAATAAAAAAGGGTGCGGACGGAATCCGGATTAACCCCGGAAACATTGCCCCGGATAAAATCGCAGAAATTGTCCGGATGTCCAAAGAGCGTCAAACGGTTATCCGCATCGGCGTCAATGCAGGATCCATGCAAAAGGATCTGGTTGCAGAATACGGCGGAGTGACCGCAGAAGCCATGTACGCAAGTGCTTTGCGCAACATAGCAATATTTGAGGACCTGGGATTTGAACTCATCAAGCTTTCGCTCAAGTCATCCGATGTGCCGATGATGATCGAGGCCTGCCGGCTGATCGCTGCAAAAACAGATTATCCCCTGCACCTGGGCGTTACGGAAGCGGGAACACTCGTTGATGCGGCCATTAAATCAGCCCTTGGCATCGGCACGCTCCTGTATGAAGGCATTGGCGACACCATCCGTGTTTCGGTAACCGGAAATCCGGTGATGGAAATCCCCGTTGCATACAGCATTCTGCGGGCACTGAAAATTCGTAAAATCGGACCGGAAATCATTGCCTGTCCCACCTGCGGAAGATGCCAGATTGATCTTCCGGGTCTGGTGGCAACCATCGAAAAAGCGCTGGCCGGAAGGAAAGAATACATCAAGGTGGCACTGATGGGATGTGTGGTTAACGGACCCGGTGAAGCAGCGGATGCGGATATCGGTATCGCAGGGGGTCGTGGATTCGGCATGATGTTTAAAAAAGGCATCGCTTACAAAAAAGTGGAAGAAAAGGATTTTGTCCCGGTGTTGCTCGAAGAGATAAAATCCCTGGATGATGAAAAATAAGGAGGGACAATGCGTTACTCGGAAATGCACCTGCCCACAGGAAGGGAAATCCCTTCCGACGCGGAGGTTGTCAGCAATCAGCTTATGATTCGGGCGGGAATGATTCGGAAACTCACCAGCGGCATCTATTCCTATCTGCCGATGGGATACCGCGTAATTCGAAAAGTGGAACAGATTATCCGTGAGGAAATGAACAAAGCCGGAGCCCAGGAGGTTCATCTTCCGATGGTACAGCCCGCCGAGCTCTGGCAGGAGTCGGGACGCTGGACTTTCTACGGTAAGGAACTTTTGCGCTTTCGCGACCGCAATGACCGCGATTATTGTCTTGGGCCGACTCACGAAGAAGTCATTACGGACCTGGTGCGCCATGATATCAAAACCTACCGGCAACTTCCGTGCAACCTGTATCAGATCCAGACGAAATTTCGGGATGAAGTGCGTCCGCGTTTCGGAGTGATGCGTTGTCGGGAATTCGGCATGAAAGACGCCTACAGTTTTGACGCGGATGAAGCTGGAGCGGAAAAGAGCTATGAGAAAATGTTTGCCGCCTATAATAATATTTTCCGGCGTTGCGGTTTGAAGTTCCGTCCTGTTGAGGCGGATTCCGGCAGCATCGGGGGGAGCTTTTCACACGAGTTCATGGTCATGGCCGAATCGGGCGAGGACGCCATTGTTTTTTGTGAAAAATGTAACTATGCAGCCAACCTGGAAAAGGCCGAAATCGCGAAGCCCGACGCAGACGCTGACAAGCAGAAAGACCAGCTCGCGATGGAAAGCGTTGAAACGCCGGATGTGCGTACGATTGATGAGGTAAGCGCCTTCCTCAATGTGTCGCCTGAACAGATCGTCAAAACCCTCATTTTCAGTGCGGACGGCAAACCCTGTGCGGTCCTGATCCGCGGAGACCATGAAGTCAACGAAATCAAGGTAAGGAATTATCTGGGTGCGGCGGAGCTGGAGCTGGCCGATGATGAAATGATTATGAAGGCAACGGGGGCGCCACGGGGGTTTGCCGGAGCCGTCGGCATTAAAACCAGGGTGATCGCCGATTATTCCATTATGAATCTGGTGAATATGGTTACCGGAGCCAATAAAGAGAATTATCATCTGAAAAATGTGAATATGGGACGTGATTTCCAGGTGGAGTCTTTTGCCGACCTGCGCGTTTCCCAGCCCGGTGATGCCTGCCCGCGCTGCGGCGGTCTCATCAAGTTTGTCCGGGGAATCGAAGTCGGTCATGTATTCAAGCTGGGAACCAAATACAGCAAAGCCATGAAAGCCGTTTACCTGGACCGGGACGGGAAGGAAAAAACCATGATCATGGGCTGCTACGGCATCGGGATCGGAAGGACCGTGGCTGCCAGCATTGAGCAGAACTTCGATCAGGACGGCATTATCTGGCCGATGCCGCTCGCGCCTTTTACTGTGATTGTAACCCCCGTGAATATCAAAGAGTCTGACGTCATGAAAGCCTCGGAAGATATTTATGGCGAATTGCTGGCCTGCGGCGTGGAGGTCATCATCGATGACCGCGACGAACGCGCTGGTGTGAAGTTCAAAGACGCGGACCTGATCGGCATTCCTCTGCGGATTGTCGTGGGGTCAAAGAACCTGGCAC
This sequence comes from Smithellaceae bacterium, assembly GCA_028704195.1. Lineage (GTDB taxonomy): Bacteria > Desulfobacterota > Syntrophia > Syntrophales > Smithellaceae > UBA8904. The sequence goes on along the minus strand of JAQVLL010000135.1, from coordinate 3,575 downwards.
AGGGACGGGTCGAATTGAAAATCCGACGGTCCGGCGAGAGCAGGCTTTATGCGGTCGGGGAGGTTGTTGATGAAATCCGTAAAATCATTGCCGCGGAAATGAACGCGGCCGATGAGGCGCCGTTAATATAAGCGGGAATTTTCATGCTGAGAATCAATGACATTCTTGATAAAGCGCAAGCCTATCTGACGCCTGAAGAGCTGGAAATGATTCAGAAGGCTTATATTTACTCGGCTACGGTGCATCAGGGACAGGTCCGTTTATCCGGAGAACCCTATCTTACGCATCCCATGGAAGTGGCCGGCATCCTGGTCGACATGAAACTGGATTCGGCGACGATCATCAGCGGACTTCTGCATGATACCATTGAGGACACACTGACCACCAAGGAACACATTGAAAGGGAATTCGGCAAAGACGTATCTTTTCTGGTCAGTGGGCTTACCAAGCTGAGCCGTATTTCATTTGGTTCCCAGGAAGAAAGACAGGCGGAAAATTTCCGGAAAATGATCCTGGCCATGTCGTCGGATATTCGTATCCTGATGGTCAGGCTGGCTGACCGTATTCATAACATGAGGACCCTTCAGTATCAGAAACCGGACAGGCGGGTTTATATCGCGCGGGAGACCATGGATGTCTATGCGCCTCTGGCCAACCGGTTGGGAATCAACTGGATGAAGATGGAGCTGGAAGACCTCGCGTTTCAGTATCTTTCGCCGGAAGCCTACATCGAAATTAAAACCAGGGTGGCCAAATCCAATGAATCGAGATATCTCTATACGGAAGAAGTAAAAAACATCATCTTTCAGGAGCTGGTCAAAGTATCGATTCAGGGCGAAGTCGAAGGAAGGGCGAAGCATCTGTACGGCATATACAGAAAAATGCATGAACAGCATATCGACTTCGATGAGGTTTATGATGTCATCGCGTTCCGCATTATCCTCGATTCGGATAAGGAAAAAACATGTTACGAAGCACTAAGCATTGTTCATGCTTTATGGAAACCGATTCCCGGCCGGTTTAAGGATTACATTGCCATGCCCAAACCCAACAACTATCAATCCCTTCACACGGCCGTGATCGGTCCGCATGGGGAAAAGGTTGAAATCCAGATCAGGACGAGGGCCATGCATGAATGGGCGGAAAAAGGGATTGCCGCTCACTGGCGCTACAAGGAAGGTCGGGCATTTCAGGACGATGAAGATACGCAGATCAAGAAACTGCGTGAGGCGCTGGAAATACAGCAGGACATCAAGAATCCAAAAGAGTTCATGTCCAATCTGAAAATGGCGCTGTTTCCGGAAGATGTGTATGTTTTTACACCCCATGGCGATGTTAAAACATTTCCCAAAGGTGCAACGCCTATCGATTTCGCTTACAGTATCCATACCGATGTCGGGAATCAGTGCATCGGCGCGAAAGTAAACCGAAACATCGTGCCGCTGCGTTATCAACTGCAAAACGGGGATCAGATTGAAATTATCAGTCAAGCCGGTCATCATCCTAGCAAAGACTGGCTGAAGTACGTGGTCACCTCCCGCGCCATTTCCAAGATCCGCAACTGGATCAACCTGGAAGAAAAAAACAGTTCTCAGGTGCTGGGCAGAGATTTGCTGGATAAAGAATTCAAGAGAAACAACCTGAAATTTTCGTCCTGTGTCAAATCGGACGAGATGAAGAAAATCCTTGCGGAGCATTCGCTGGCAACATTGGAGGATTTGATCTCTCAGGTGGGTTACGGCCGAATTTCCCCCAGGCAAATTGTCAATTCCTTTCTGGTGCCCGCGGAAGCGCCAAAAGGAAGCGAAAAACTTCCGGAGAAAAAAATAAAAAAAGCCGCCCCTCCTTCGCTCGGCATCAGTCTTACCGGCATTGATGACGTGATGGTCAAGTTTGCCAAATGCTGTAACCCGATCCCCGGGGATGAAATCTCCGGCTATATTTCACGCGGACGGGGAATTACGGTTCACACACAGAATTGTCCCCATTTAAAAAGACTGGATATCGAGAGGATCGTTGACGTCAACTGGGATCTTCGCCAGAAGCATGCTTATCCCGTACATATCAAGGTTGTCTGCAATGACCGTAAGGGGGTTTTAACAGAGGTCAGTTCGGTGATATCCTCGTTTGACATCAATATCAGCTTTGCCCAGGTGGAGACAACGGATATGATTGCCAATTGTATTTTTATCATTGACGTTTATGATCTGCAGCAGCTCAATTCCATTTTTTCCGCCATCCGCCAGTTGAAAGTTGTGCGATCGATTGAAAGGATTCGCAAAGCCTGAACGCGGTCAAAATCAATTTGGATGTTGACAAACAAATCTACTCTGCTATAAGCAGGCGCAATTTGAGCAGGGTCAAAATACGGGAGAATTTGATAAGATGATAGTAGGCAAATGCAGAAAATATACAGTGGTCTTCCTTTCCGTTCTGATGATGTGCTTTTCGGGGGCATGGCTTCATGCACAGACGGTAAAACATGTTGTGGTCATTGATCCCGCGCATGGCGGGGAGGATACGGGGGTTGTCGGTGTCGATAAAATTGCCGAAAAGGACTTGACCCTTGCCATTGCACAGGCGTTGAAGAAGGAACTGGCCCAGAAACCAAATCTGGACGTGGTTTTGACACGGGATTCGGACATAACCATGACGGTGGCCGAACGCAGAAAATTTATTCAGAAAACACAGCCTGCTCTGGTCTTAACCCTGCATGTCAATGCCGGTTTTGGCAAAACCTCATCGGGATTTGAAATGTATTATCCGGGCTTCGGGGTGAAAAGTGAATCCCCTAAAAAGAAAACGAAAAAAAGAGATGCCATCGATGAAAAAAACTATTTAAATGATACCGTCCGGTTGTCGCGCCTGGTGCAAAAAAATCTTGACGGTTTATTCCCGCGAAAAGGCAGGGGGCTTAGGGAAGCGGATGTGCCGATTGCCAAAGATCTTGCCTTGCCCGTGCTGACAGTCGAACTGGGCTTTGCAACAAACCCTGGAGAAAAGAAGAAACTGGTATCCGGCAAAACGCAGAAAGAAATCGCCGGGGCGCTGGCAAAAAGCATCAAATCTTTCTTCTAGGAGGCATGTGTTTAAGAGAAATCAGGATCGAAAATTTGACGAACTGCGGCCCGTGCGCATTGCTAACCATTATTTGCGGAATGTGCCGGGTTCCGTACTGGTTGAGTTCGGTAATACAAAAGTGCTGTGTGCCGCGTCACTGGAAGAGAAAACAGCGGCTTTTTTAAAAAATACGGGGAAGGGTTGGCTGACCGCGGAATATTCCATGCTGCCCATGTCCACACAGACCCGGTCTGCAAGGGAATCCGTGCGGGGCAAACTGGGAGGCAGGACCCATGAAATACAGAGACTGATTGGCCGATCGCTTCGGGCCGTGACGGACTTAACCGCTTTCGGTGAAAGAACTATCTATATCGACTGCGATGTTATTCAGGCGGACGGCGGAACCCGAACCGCGTCTATTACCGGCGCTTTTGTGGCGCTGGTCGATCTTTTTAGAGATATGATGGGGCAGGGATTGATTGCCGAAATCCCCGTCAGGGATTTTGTTTCGGCAG
>JAQVLL010000134.1 GCA_028704195.1 Smithellaceae bacterium | reverse complement strand
GATAATACTGGTGAATTCTCCCCTGGCTTTACTGCCGGACATCCCCGCCGCGATATCCGAGACCTTTCCCCGTCTGATTTCTTCATACACCTTGGTCAGTTCACGTGCCACGACGGCTTGCCGGTCCCCGAGCACTTCATGGATTTCCTGCATTGTATCGGCGATCCGTGCCGGGGATTCGTAAAATATGAGGGTTTGCTCTTCATCCCGGATAGACTCTAAAAAGAGGCGGCGCCTGTTTGATTTAGGCGGCAAAAACCCATAAAACAAAAACTGGTCCGCGGGAAAACCGCTGACAGACAGCGCGGCAATAACAGCGGAAGGTCCGGGAATGGGAACTACACGTATGCCGTTTTCCAGTGCAGCTGCTGCCAGATGATATCCCGGATCGGAAACACAGGGTGTGCCTGCATCGGAGACATACGCGATACTCATCCCGTTTACGATTTTCGAGATCATCAGTGCGCTACGCTCCCTTTCGTTGTGTTCATGCAGGCTGACGAGCGGCGTCCTGATGTCGTAGGCAGACAGCAGAATTCTGGAATGGCGGGTGTCTTCCGCGGCAATCAGGTCAACCTCTTTGAGCACGCGAAGCGCTCTCATTGTAATATCTTCAAGATTGCCTATGGGCGTGGCCACCATGTAAAGGATTCCTTTTTTCCCATTGTCGTGTCGATTCATAACGTCTTCTTTGAAATGCTTTTTGTTGTTGACATCTGTGTCCTGTTTCGGCTTTAATACCAAAAATATGGACAAAATACTACACGGATCGACATCAGGATAAATATGAAACGAATACTGGTTACTGGCGGTGCGGGGTTCCTGGGCTCCCATCTCTGTGAACGGCTGTTAAAAGAAGGCAACGACATTATCTGCCTGGACAACTTTTTCACCGGCAGCAAAAAGAACATTTCCCATCTGACGGGGCATCCCCATTTTGAGCTGATCCGCCATGACATCACCAACCCCGTTTATCTGGAAGTGGACGAAATTTACAATCTGGCCTGCCCTGCATCCCCGGTCCACTACCAGTTCAATCCCATCAAAACGATCAAAACCAACGTCATGGGCACGATCAATGTGCTGGGAATTGCCAAAAGAACAAAGGCCAAGATCCTTCAGGCTTCCACATCGGAAGTTTACGGCAACCCCGACGTTCACCCGCAGACGGAATCCTACTGGGGACGTGTCAATCCCATCGGCATCCGCAGCTGCTACGATGAAGGCAAAAGGGCCGCCGAATGCCTGATGATGGATTACCGCAGGCAGAACTCCGTCAACACGAAGATCGTCCGCATCTTCAACACCTACGGTCCACGCATGGCTGTGAATGACGGTCGCGTCGTCAGCAATTTTATCATCCAGGCCCTTCAGGGGAAGAATATCACGGTTTACGGCGACGGCAGCCACACCCGTTCGTTCTGCTACTGCGATGATTTGATCGATGGACTGATCAGAATGATGAACGGCGGCGATGATTTTTTCGGTCCGGTGAACATCGGCAACCCCGGTGAATTCACCATCCTGCAACTGGCCAGAATGGTGATCGATATGACGGGCAGCCGCTCGGAAATCGATTTTGAGCCGCTTCCCGCGGATGACCCGATGCAGCGAAAGCCGGACATTACGCTCGCTGAAAACCGATTGGGCTGGAAGCCGAAAATTTCCCTGGAGCAGGGGCTGGTTCAGACTATTCAATACTTCCGCGATATCCTGAAAACATAAAAAAAAAGAGGTCCAATGAAGAAAATAAAATTTAAAAAGAAAATTCTCTGTATCGGGGCCGGCTACGTCGGCGCTCCGTCCGCGGTCATGATTGCCTGCAAATGCCCCGACTATAAAGTTACTGTAGTGGACATCAACCCGCAGCGTATTGCCGCCTGGAACTCCGATGGGCTTCCCGTCTACGAGCCCGGGCTCGAGAAAATCGTAAAGAAAACCCGCGGCAGGAATCTATTTTTTTCCACGGATGTTGAAAACCAGATCGCAGAAAACGACATTATTTTCGTCTGCGTCAATACACCGACAAAAACGTTCGGAGCGGGTGCCGGTCAGGCAGCCGATCTGCAGTACTGGGAAAAAACGGCAAGACAGATCCTGGAAAATTCGCAGTCTTCAAAAATTGTCATCGAAAAAAGCACGCTGCCCATCAAAACCGCGCTGGCCATGGAGAGGATCCTGGCCTCGGGAAAAGGAGACATCACCTTCGATGTCCTTTCCAACCCTGAATTCATGGCTGAGGGAAGCGCGATGAACGATCTGGAAAATCCCGACCGTGTGCTGATCGGATCACGGGAAACACAAAGCGGGCTTGCCGCCCGTGAACAACTGATGGAAATTTACTCGCACTGGGTGCCTGCCGAAAAAATCATCACATCCAATATCTGGAGCGCTGAGCTTTCCAAGCTGGTGGCCAACGCTTTTCTGGCCCAGAGGGTTTCGTCAATCAATTCCATCTCGGCGCTTTGCGAAAAAGCGGATGCGGACATTTCCGAAGTGGCCCGGGCCGTAGGCACGGACAGCCGCATCGGCTCCAAATTTCTCAGGGCGGGCATCGGTTTTGGAGGTTCCTGTTTCAAGAAAGATATACTGAATCTGGTTTACCTGTGCCGCTTTTACGGTTTGCCGGAAGTGGCCGACTACTGGGAAAGCGTCGTTAAGATCAACGAATACCAGCAGGAACGCTTTGTTGCCAACGTCCTCCAATCTATGTTCAACACGCTGGCGGGGAAAAAAATCTGCGTGCTTGGTTTTGCATTCAAGGCGGACACGGGAGACACGCGTGAAAGCCCTGCCATTCACATTACACGAAAACTGCTTGAGGAACATGCGGAAGTGGTCATTTCCGACCCCAAGGCACTGGCCAACGCCGCCAATGACCTAAACGATACTGAAGAACAGATAAGCTTCATCGAAGATCCCTACCTCGCAGCCGTCGGTTGCCACGCGCTGGTAATCATGACGGACTGGGATCTGTACCGAAAGCTGGATTATGGCAAAATATACAGATCCATGGTGAAACCCGCCTTTATTTTTGACGGACGCAATATCATCGATCACCGGAAATGTTTTGAAATCGGTTTCAATGTGTTTCCCACCGGAAAACCGCCCCTGACGTGGCTGTGATTCCGTTATGAATCAATAAGAAACAAAATCAAAAGCGTTCTTGATCAGGCGGATGTCGTTTCCGGAAGGCTGGATCATAATGGCCACAACATCAAAACGCGCACGGACACCGTTCAGCTTCTTTTCCTGAAGATACCACAAGGCTAGCTGTGAGATTTTTTTCTGCTTTTTGATGCCCACCGCCTGCTCGGGATAACCCAGATTCTCTGATCTTCTTGTTTTGACCTCCACAAACACAATCTCTTGTTTGTCGCGGGCAACAATATCGATTTCACCGATCGGGCAGCGATAGTTGCGTTCGGAAATCCGGTAACCGTTTTTCTCCAGAAAACCCGCGGCAATATCTTCCCCTGCCTGACCGGTTCCTTTTTTTGTTGTGTCTCTTTTTTCCATGATCACGACCAGTCAAGGGTGGCTTGACGAACATCGGCATTTTTTAAATGGAACGACCTTCTATGGATTTTGCACATTCCGATCTCCTTTAGAATCTTCCGGTGTTCGGCTGTGCCGTAACCCTTGTTTTTCTGAAAATTGTACTGGGGAAACTGACGGTGATACATTTCCATGATCCGGTCCCGCGAAACCTTGGCAATGATGGAAGCGGCAGCGATGGAAACACTGAGGGCATCCCCCTTCACCAGGGCCTTTTGCGGCGTTTCAATCGCAAGGGTGTATAAACCGTCGATAAGAATAAAATCGGGAATTTTGGCCAGATCCAGAACCGCTTCACGCATTGCCTGCAGCGACGCCTGAAGAATATTGATCCGGTCAATGACGTCGGCTTCGGCAACTCCCACGCTCACGGCGGCGGCATCGTCCCAGATCACCTTGTATAGCTCGTCTCTTTTACGGGCGGTCAGTTTCTTGGAATCGTTGATTTGTGAATTCTGATAGCCGGCAGGAAAGATGACGGCGGCTGCTACAACTGGACCGGCCAGTGGCCCGCGGCCTGCTTCATCAACACCCGCAATGCAGCGGTAGCCGTCACAGTAAGCACGATTTTCGAATGTATTCATCGCAACAAGATGAAAATGTTGTTCTTCCGGCAGAAATCCGGCTCAAATCGCCCCTGTTTCATCCGATGCGCGCCGGCAATACAGGCCCTATCGATTGGTGTCTTCCTTGATCCTTGCCTTTTTGCCTCTGAGGCTTCTCAAATAATAAAGGCGCGAACGGCACACGAGGCCTTTGGTCATGACTTCGACGCGGTCAATAACCGGAGAATGAATGGGGAACGTTCTCTCTACACCGATACCGTAAGACACTTTGCGAACGGTAAAATTAGCCCGGCTGTTGCCGCGGCGCTTGCGTATCACCACACCTTCAAAAGCCTGAATTCTCTGTTTCTGACCTTCAACGATACGCACATATACTTTAACGGTATCACCCGCTTTAAAAGCAGGAATATCTCCTCTCATATGTTCTTTTTCAATCATGTCCAAACTATTCATTTTATATTTCCTCCCGCGACACTCGCAATATTATTTTTTATGATATTTCCACAACCCTGTCCAGAATAACGGCAACGGCCGCCCGCACCGGCAGATGATTATAACCGTTTTTCCCCCTGATCGGTTCAAGGCGGTGATCCGCCTGATTCACAACTTCCTGTGCTATGCCGTAGCCTGTACCAAAAATCAGAAGATAAGGCAAATGATTCCTTTTCAGAAGTTCCTTCAGCCCGGCACAGGTCAATAACTGACCCGGCAGGCCGGCTCCCGTGGCAATTACCTGTGGCCTGCAGCCATGAACGGCCTTAATTTCCTCCAGCACGTCCTCCATGGAGGATCTGACTTCCAGTATTTCGAAAGCGTCTTTCCTCGACGGATTGTAAACCGCACCATAACCTTCCCGCCAGTGGCCGATAATCTGACTGGCAAGCCGCCGCTGCGCCTCCACTGGATTAATCACGTAAAATTTCTCCACTCCGAAGGTTTTGGCCGTCCGGGCAATATCGTGAAGGTCCATGTTGGCGATGGCCGTAGCGACGGTTTTGCCTTCTTTATTCAGGACCGGATAATGTAAAAGAGCAATATAAAGCATACATTTACCAGGGTAGCTGATTTTTTATCAGAATTCTTCCCCCCCCCCCCGATTTAAAAAGCTGGTTTACCTAACTCAAATTAACCTGAAAATCAAGACTTTATATAAGGTCAAGTTTGATTTTTTCCAAATCCACCCTGTCTTCTTTGGTCAATTCGCTTTTTTCGAGCAGATCCGGTCTTCTTTGCCATGTCCTTCTGAGCGATTCAATCCTTTGCCAGCGTTCAATAAGGGCGTGATTTCCGGAAACCAGTACATCCGGGACACACCAGCCTTTATACTCTGCAGGCCTTGTGTATTGGGGGCATTCCAGCAACCCCTGGGAGAAAGATTCCGTCTGTACGGAGTCGGCGTTCCCCAGCACACCGGGAATCAGCCTGGCAACAGCATCGACCACGACCAGCGCGGGAAGCTCCCCTCCGGTTAAAATATAATCACCGATGGAGATCTCCCGGTCCGTCAGATGCTCCCGGATTCTTTCATCCACGCCTTCATAACGCCCGCAAATCAGAATAAGATGCTTTTGTTGGGCAAGTTCGACGGCAATTTTCTGATTGAACGTTTCCCCCTGCGGGGTCATCAATATCACAAGAGGCTGAACATCGGCACGCCTTAGCTCATTCAGCGCCCGTTCCACGGGTTCAACTTTCATCACCATGCCGCATCCTCCACCGTACGGGGTATCGTCGGTCATGTTGTGTTTGTCCTGGGCCCAGTCGCGGATATCATAAAGACCGACTTCAATCAGGCCTTTTTCGCGGGCTTTCTTTAAAAGGCTGAAATCAAGCGGGGAGCGCAGCATTTCCGGAAAAACGGACAGGACATCAAATCGAATCACGGCATAAGACCTTCAGGCAGGTTT
>JAQVLL010000133.1 GCA_028704195.1 Smithellaceae bacterium | reverse complement strand
TCAATTCAAAAGGAAGATGCGCTGCCGCTTCAATCCAGCTGTTGGCAACATTGTTGCCGTCGCCGACATAGGCGACTATGGCGCCCTCATAAGTCCCTTTTTTTTCTTTGATCGTAAACAGATCCGCCAGAATCTGGCAGGGATGAAGCAGGTCGGTCAGCCCGTTGATGACCGGGATGGACGCGTAGCTGGCCAACACTTCCACGCTCTCCTGGGCAAATGTCCGGATCATGATCCCGTTTAAGTAACGCGACATCATGCGGGCGGAATCCGCAAGCGTTTCGCCTCGGCCGATCTGGGTGTCGCGCGAATTTAAAAAAAGCGCTATCCCTCCCAGCTGGTACATGCCGACTTCGAACGAAATCCTCGTCCGCGTGGAAGACTTGTCAAAAATCATGCCCAGCGTCTTGCCCTTGAGAGACGCGTGTTCCCTGCCTTCCTTCAGCATTTTTTTCAGCCGCGCGGCGCGAAGCCATATATCTTCAAAATCCTCCGGCTTCATACCGGCAAAATGCAGCAGGTCTTTTTTCATCTCCCCTCCATGACCTCGTCCAGAATGGCAACCGCTATATCGATGTCGTTTTCAGTAATAATGAGCGGTGGCACAAAACGCAGCGTTTTACTACCGGTGCAGTTGATCAGAAGACCCCTTTCCTGACATTTTTTGACAATGTCCGCACCTTCAATATTCAGCGTACAGGCGAGCATCAATCCCCTTCCCCGCACACCCGCGATCATCGCATGTTTAGCCTTCAGGGCCTGAAGTTTTGCCAGAAAATACTCTCCATTTTTCTGACAATTTTCCAGCACACCTTCGTCCAGTATCGTTTCCAGGGTAGCTTTGGCCGCCGCCATGGCCAACAGGTTGCCACCGAAAGTGGACGCGTGATTTCCAGGGCCGAAAGCCCGGGCGATTTCATCCGTCGCGAGCATCGCCCCCACTGGAAAGCCGTTCCCCAGGGCTTTGGCCAGCGTCATGATATCCGGTTTGATGCCGGAATATTCATAGGCAAATAATTTCCCCGTCCGTCCGATGCCTGTCTGCACCTCATCAACTATCATTAAAATCCGGTGCCGGTCGCAAATGTCCCTGACTTTTTCCAGATAACGACCGTCGGGAATAATTACACCACCCTCCCCCTGGATCGGCTCCAGCATGATGCCGCAGGTTCTGGGCGTGATGGCATTCTCCAGCGCCGCCGGGTCATTAAACGGCACATAGTTGAATCCGTCCAGAAGCGGTGTAAACCCGAACTGGAATTTTTCCTGCCCCGTGGCGGTAATCGTCGCCATCGTCCGGCCGTGAAAGGAATCCTTCATGGTTATGAGTTCGAACTTTTCTTCACCCAGATTTTCGTGAGCGTATTTCCTGGCCAGCTTGATGGCCGCTTCGTTGGCTTCAGCACCGCTGTTGCAGAAAAAAACCCTGTCGGCAAAAGAATGCCTCGTAAGCAGTCTGGCCACCTCTCCCTGCGGCCGGGTATAGTACAGGTTGGAAACGTGCATCAGATTCTTCACCTGCTTTTTGATGGCCTTCACCACATTCGGATGGGAATGTCCCAAGTTGCAAACGGCGATACCCGCTACTAAATCCAGATATTCTTTACCATTGGCGTCCCAGAGTCTTGGGCCCTCCCCTTTCACCAGCGCAATGGGGACCCGCCTGTAGGTATTCATGATATTGTCATCGGCCAAAGCCATGATCTTTTTTTCTTTCATTGCACATCCTTCTTTTCGTTTATAAAACGATTTCCGTACCAATGCCTTTATCTGTAAACACTTCCAGCAGGATCGCGTGCTTCAGCCTCCCGTCGACAATGTGCGCCTTTTTCACACCGTTGCGCAGGGCCTTGAGACAGCACTTGACCTTGGGAAACATGCCGCCTTCCACGGTTCCTTGGTCTATCAGATTCTGTGCGTCCTCTCTCGTCATGGTGTTGATCAGGTTTTTGCCGGCATCCAGCACACCCGCCACATCCGTCAGGAGCAGCAGCTTTTCCGCCTTCAGTGCAGCGGCCACTTCACCCGCCACGATGTCGGCGTTGATATTGTAAGTTTCGCCCTGATCACCCATGCCGGTCGGCGCGATCACGGGAATAAAATTATTCTGCCCCAAAGACACGATCAGCTCGGCGTTTACCGCCTTGACTTTGCCGACCAGGCCGATATCGATAATTTCCGACGGGGTATTCTTTGCTTTTTCATCATTGAGGTAATATTTTTCCGCTTCAATCAAGTTGCCGTCTTTCCCGCTCAACCCCACGGCTTTGCCGCCGTGCCGGTTGATCAGACCGACAATTTCCTTGTTGACCATGCCGACAAGCACCATTTCCACGATATTCATCGTTTCCTCGTCGGTCACCCTCATGCCCTGAACAAACCTGGATTCCTTGCCCAGTTTTGCAAGCAGGCTGCCGATTTGCGGACCTCCGCCGTGCACGACCACGGGATGCATCCCGATATATTTCATCATGACGACATCCTGCGCGAATTTGTCTTTCAAATCCTCATCAATCATTGCGTGTCCGCCGTATTTGATGACGATGGTCTTATTGTAGAACCGGCGGATATAGGGAAGCGCTTCCAATAATATATCCGCCCGCTCCATTGAACTCTGAATATGTTCCATTTTGTTCCCCGCCCTACAGGATATACCTGCTTAAATCTTCATCTTCAACAATGTTGTCGAGTTTTTCTTCCACATATTTCGCGTCAATGACTATTTCCTTCTCTTTCAAGTCCGGCGCGTCAAAAGAGATATCCTCCAGAAGCGTCTCCATGATGGTGTACAGCCTGCGCGCGCCGATGTTTTCCGTTCTCTCATTGACGACCGTGGCCACTTCGGCAATCTGCGCCACCGAATCCCGGGTAAACGAAAGTTTGATGCCTTCCGTCGCCATCATTTCCGTATACTGTTTGACCAGTGCGTTATTCGGCTCTGTCAGGATCCTTATGAACTCCTCTTTCCCCAGAGAATCAAGCTCCACGCGTATCGGGAAGCGGCCTTGCAGCTCCGGGATCAGGTCAGACGGCTTGGTTCCGGAAAACGCACCCGCGGCAATAAACAGGATATGGTCGGTCTTCACCATGCCGTAGCGGGTGTTGACATTCGACCCTTCGACAATCGGAAGCAGGTCGCGCTGCACACCTTCGCGTGAAACGTCCGGACCATGCTGCGAATCTCCGCCGACAATCTTGACGATCTCGTCCAGAAAAATAATGCCCGACTGCTCCACGCGATCCAGCGCGGTCCTGGTAACCTTGTCCATGTCGATCAATTTTTGCGCCTCTTCGGCGGCTATGATTTCTACGGCTTCAGGCACTTTTACATTTCTTTTTTTCTTTTTCTGCGGCATGATGTTGCCCAGCATATCTTTGAGGTTCAGCCCCATGTCTTCCATGCCCGCGGCGGAAAATATTTCGATCATGGGACCGCTTCTCGTTTCGGAAACTTCCAATTCCACCATTCGCTCATCAAGTTTTCCATCGCGAAGCAGCTTGCGCAGCTTTTCCCTGGTCGCATCCTGCTTTCCTGTCTGATCATCAATCTGCGGAAGATCCGTTTGTTCCCGATCGGAATCCGTCAGCATATCCCCCACATTTTTTTCCACAAGGCGCGGCGGAAGCAGAAGGTCAAGGATACGCTCCTCCGCGATTTCCGCGGCTTTCGCACGGACATTTTCCTGCTCCTCGGCTTTGAGCATGTTGATCGACAGCTCGACCAGGTCACGCACCATCGACTCGACGTCGCGGCCCACATAACCGACTTCCGTGAATTTCGAAGCCTCCACTTTCAGGAAAGGCGAGTTGTCCAGCTTGGCCAACCGTCGGGCGATTTCCGTCTTGCCAACGCCTGTTGGACCAATCATGATAATGTTTTTGGGTGATATTTCATCCGCCAGATCATCGGGCACATTTTGCCTTCGCCAGCGGTTCCGAAGCGCAATGGCCACAGCTCTTTTGGCATCGGCCTGCCCAATGATATGCCTGTCTAATTTTTCCACTATCTCGCGGGGGGTTAACCCTGAATTGCTCATCTCCAAAACGGCTCCTTACTTTTTGCTCTTTTTGTTGTCCTGTGATTTCTCTTCGCCCAGATCAATCTCTTCAAGCGTAATGTGGTCATTGGTATATATACAAATTTCCGAGGCGATCTTCATTGCTTCCCGGGCGATTTCCGTCGCTGACAGACTGCTGTGTCTCACCAGTGCACGGGCTGCTGCCTGGGCAAAGGCGCCGCCGGATCCAATGGCCATGACATCATCGTCGGATTCGATGACATCGCCATTCCCGGAAATAATCAGCGAATAATCACGGTTGACCGCAATCATCAGAGCTTCCAGGTGCCTGAGCACCCGGTCGGTGCGCCAGTCCTTCGTAAGCTCCACAGCGGCGCGCAGCAGGTTGCCGTTGTACTGCTCCAGTTTCTGATCAAAGCGGTCAAACAACGTGAAAGCGTCGGCGGTTGCCCCTGCAAACCCGACAATCACTTCATTGTTGTATAGTCTGCGCACTTTGCGTGCACCGTGCTTCAGGACTGTTGTGTCCAGCGTAACCTGACCATCGCCGGCCACGGTGATTTTGTCGTCTTTCCTGATGGCAAGAATGGTGGTGCCTCTAATGTGCATGCGTTCTCCTTTGCTTTTTTGGATCCCGTATCTTTATTCCGTTGCACGGGATAAATTCGACCAGGGATTTTTTCTGCGACTTATGCCTTGAAAAGGCTAGGTCTCATTCTTTCTTGGCCCGCGGGTGGGCCTGATCATACACTTCCATCAAACGGTTAATATTCACCGCCGTGTATTTCTGCGTCGTGGAAAGACTTTCATGCCCCAGCATTTCCTGGATCGAACGCAAATTCGCTCCGGCGGACAGCAAATGCGTTGCGAAACTGTGCCGCAGGGCGTGCGGGCTGATCTTGCGTCCTATTCCGCTTTTGACGGTAGCCTCGTCCACAATTCTGGCAATGCTTCGCGTCGTGATCCTTTTTCCCCGTGTGTTTAAAAAAAGCGGCCCTTTCAGAACATCGCCGGATTGTTCATTCCTTACACTCTGCGTTGCGGCCAGGTATCTCCGGATGGCCTCCAGTGCAGGCGCTCCGACCGGAACAATTCTTTCCTTCTTTCCCTTGCCGCGAAGCTTTACCAGTGCGGAAAGAAGATCGACATCTGCCGTATCCAGCCCGGCCAGCTCAGACAGCCTCAGACCTGAAGAATAGAACAACTCCAGCATCGCGAGATTTCTCAAGCCGGATGCAGAGCCGTTTTCCCTGGAAGCATTCAGAAGGTCAAACGCTTCATCCACCGATAAAAAAGTCGGCATGTATTTTTCCGCTTTTGGCGTCTGGACCCCCTCGGCCGGATTGTTCCTGATGAGTCCCGCCCGCAGCAGGTACTTATAAAAAGCCCGCAGGGATGACACCTTGCGGTTGATGGATACTTTTTTCAGCTTCCGGCTGTATAGAAAAGCCATATATGCCCGGACGTCTTCCATTTGCGCATCCAGTATCGTTTTGTGTGGCGAAATGTTTTCCTGACCTTCCAAAAACGACTTGAATTCCTCAATGTCCGTCAAATAAGCCTTTCGGGTATGTTCCGATACGTTGCGCTGCACCTCCAGAAATGTTCGAAAATCCGTGAGCAGGTCATTCATCTTCACATCTTGTACTTTCCGAAATCTTCGGCAGACAAATTTTCCAGGAATTCTTTTATTTTGTCTTCCTTAAACTTATCAATATCGGTCAGCTTCATCCCGACATCAATGTTGCGGGATTTTTCCAGTACGGCTTCTTCTACAAAGATCGATGCCTGAGCCCTGAGGGCCAGCGCGATGGCGTCGCTGGGACGTGCATCTATCGCATAGGTCTGACCGTCCCTGGTTAAGTAAATGCTGGCAAAATAGGTGTTGTTTCGGATATCCACAATTTCAATCCGGTTGACCGTGGCATGGAGAGCCCTGATGCTTTCATACAGCAGGTCATGGGTCATTGGTCTCGAAAAAACAACGTGTTCGAGTTCCGTGGCGATGGCGCTGGCTTCAAAT
>JAQVLL010000132.1 GCA_028704195.1 Smithellaceae bacterium | reverse complement strand
CCCAGCGTCCACAGCCGGAGCACCGGGCCTTCTTGAGCACAATGTGCTTGACCTGCATCTTGATCTCGGGCAGCTCGATCCACTGGTGAGTGTAAAAAATCCTCAGTGAGTCTGCCCGGTGTTTCTCACAGCCGCAGGCGCAACGGCCGGGTTTAACGATCATGACCTCGCTCGGATCCAGAAGCTGTTGACGATGCCCGACGTGCCCCTTCTGACCGCCGCGGCGGCGTTTGGACTTTTTCGATCCCCGCTCCGGCCTCTGAAAGGGAGGGTCCGAAGAAGGAGGCTTGCTGGAGTTTTGTGAGTTCTGATTCAACCGGCTCTCCAGCTGCTCGATTCGCCTGATCAACTGTGCCACCGTGGCCTCCAGTTGCTCGACGCGCTGCTCCAGCATCTCCACATACCGGCGCACCGGCTCGGGCGTGGCCAACCAGTCAGACTCGCTAAATGGACGCTTGATAGCCATGTCTGATGGTGTAGCACAGTTAAAATAAAAAATCTAGATTTTTCTGCAATTATTTCAATTAGTTGCGAGTTAATAAAATTCTTTGCGATTTCAAGCAGTTGGAATCGCTGCTCAACCCCGTGAATGCGTACCAAAGTTTTACGTAAGCACTCTATGCTGAAATGGTATGGCGCGCCGGTGAATCAGTACATCCACGAAACAGGCACGCTGATCGCCGAATACAGGGAAAAGATTCCTGGCATCCTTATTGAGAACGCCTATTTCAAGGATTATATGGTTGCCTTCCCGCCGTATGCCCATTTCGCACCGTCAACCATGGTAATCCATAAATCGGTTTTCGATACGTCTGGTATGTTCGATACCAGCAAAAGTAACGGAGAAGACCTGGATCTTTTTTTCCGAATCGGCCTTCACTTTTCGGAAGTGGGCTATTGCCACACTGTCGCAGCCAATAAATATGAAAGAAACACTTCAATAACATACACTAGTCAACGGGACTACAAGAGGAGTCTTGCCAGCTACAGAGAGCGTGAGGAACTGGCGGAAAGTCTGGGGGAGGACGTGCGCCGCCGGGCGGAACCGCGAATCATGTATTGGGTAACGAGACGGCTCAAAAGCAGCCTCAGCCGGGGCGACACTTCGGCTGTTCGGGAAATTTATGCCGGCTACAAACATCGACTTTCACCGCGCTGGCGGTGGGCGGCACGGCTATACCTGGCTTTGCCCTGGGCGGTTCGACCTGCTTTCGCTGTGCGTAATATCCTCAGTGCCAAAAAGCGGGCGTTTCGCGCAACCGGCATCAGATAGGAATTAATGCGACAATGGACACGATAAATACGGTGGCTGCGCCACAAGAAGTTGAAGACGAAGCCAGATTGGATAAAGCAACGGTGGACCATACGATCTGTGTGTTCAAGGACATCCATGATCCTGAACTGGGCCGGAACTGGAAACGCCTCGAGGAGGAGACGGATTGTTTTCCGCAGATGTATTACGAGTGGTGCGAGCCCTGGTGGGGGATGCAGTCAGATAATCGAGAGTTGCATGTGGTGACGGTGCAAAACAAAGAAAAAGAGATTGTCGGCATCGCGCCTCTGTGTATCGAACGCCAAATGGGCCTCCGCATTCTTCGATCTTACCCCGTCCGTTCCATAGATTTCTATTCGTTTCTTGTAAAGGATGGCCCGTATGAACAGGAAGTTATCAGGGCCATTACCCGTTATTTAAAGACCTTTACATCCTGGGATGTCGTGCATCTTTACAATGCCAACGACTGGTCTTTCTGCTGGTCGCCGGTTAAAGCGGCGGGCTTTGTGGACAAGCCCATCACGGACATTCTGGGGGCCGATTTTAATAATTCATCGTTTAATGATTTTTTAGGAAAGTTATCTCGTCATACTCGCCAGGAATTTCGAAAAAAGTTAAGAAGATTGGAACGGGAAGGCAACGTAAAGTTAATATGCATTCAGGATGCAGTTGGTTATTTGGCGCAAGTAGATGAGATGAGGCGCCTGTATAACTCCCGGTGGCTGGATGACCACAGGCTTCCACCCGATGATAAATATTACCAGTGTCGACACAAGGCAGTAACATCCCTGTTTGAGGCAAAAAGGATGGTCTTGTTTTTACTTAACGTTGACGGCCAAATGGCGGCTTATAGTCTGGGATTCATCCACAAGCAAATTTTCTACGATTGGCAGGTGAGTCACGATCCCAGATTCGGTCAGTTCTCACCAGGCATATTGATCTTGGGAAAGTGCATCGAAGAACTCATATCGAGGGGATTTACGGGATTCAACTTCATGGCGGGAGATTATCCTTACAAACGATCCTGGTCTTCTCAGGATCCAAAAAGCACGAACTACGAACTCTTCGCCGGTAATGGTTCCGTTCATGCCCGTTTGTATCTGAAATATCGCCTTCAGTGGCGTGACAGGCTGAGAGAATACTATCATAATCTGTTAAAGAACCGGTGTATGCGTATGCTGAAACGATGGCTGGAATCTCTGAAAAGGGCCGTCCGGAAATGAAAATCGTCAAGTGGTATCAGGACAATTGGACCAACCAGGTGTGCCAGTTCGGGCTGTCGGCCGCGCTGGCGCAGATAGGATGTGCCGCAGTTCGTCCTCTTTTCAAAATCGAACGCAAGCTGGTGATGGTCATCCCCAATCACCAGCCAACGCCGGTCTACTATCCGGAAATTCGCCCGAGGACTCACGAGGACGTGGAGAATACCGCAAAAAGGGGTGAACTGAGCGAACCGGAAAGAGCTCGTCTGCACAGGTTCCTGAATGAAGGCTGTTTTGGGTTTTTCGCCGAAATCGACGGTCGCCTGGCGGGTTATGGATTTTTGCAACCATCCGGCACATACAACTTTGACGGAAGCGGTCGCCTACGGATCCCCGCGGGAATGATGATACTGAAAAACCTGCTCGTGTTTCCGGACTTCCGCGGTCATTCGTTGGGAAAGAAGCTGAATCAGGTGCGCATTGCATCCGTCCCGGCAGGGCAAACACCGACTGTATTTGTGATACCCGAAAACCGTTTTGCTATCCGGAACCTGAAAATGTTGGGTTTTCAAGAGATACTGGCCGTGACGCGAACCACGTGGTTCAAGCATTGGACCCGGCAGACGGTGAAAGTCCTGCGCGATGAAGACAATAGCCGGAAATTAATTGCGGCGCTGGGTCGGAGTTGGTCTTCTAATCGGCGGTGATGTGTGCTTCCAGGTCCGTAACACGCATTGCGGCATCTCAATCAAAAGCCTTATTTCAGCGACTGGCCCTACACGAATACTTCCAGGTCGGTGATGAAAAATGTTGTGGAATGCGAAATTAATAAGGTAGCGTTGAAAATGTTTTGGCGTGATTCAAAGATGAACTTCTGATGTTCATGAGTGTGGGACATGTGGCGGTTGGGGCGTATGCGCGCTTGAGAGGTTTTGCCCGATCATGGCGTTGCCCTGACAGGATACTGGTCATCGAAAGCGACGACTGGGGGGCGATACGCACCTCCACCCCCGAGGCCTATCACTATCTCGTTTCACTGGGTTATGACATGAAACGCTCGCGTTGGAGCCTTGACGCCATGGAAACCGACGACGACCTGACGGCTCTTTTTGACGTTCTGAGCCGCTTCAGGGACTATCGCGGTTGCCCGGCCGGCATGACAGCCAATATGGTAATGGCAAATCCTGACTTTGCGGCCATTCGTGATAATGGTTTTCAACGCTATGTGTATAAACCCGTTTGGGATAACCTGGCCGCATCACCCCATCGGAAAGGGGTGACCGCGCTGTGGATGGACGGCATGAAAAACCGGCTGTTCCGGCCTCAATTTCATGCCAGGGAGCACATTCGATGGTGGGAATGGATGAATGCCCTTCGAAACGGCTCCCGTGAAGCGATTGATACCTTTGACCTGAACATGTGCGGAGTGCCGCTGGCGGTTTCCAGGGAGCAACAGAGTTTTTTTCGACCCGTCTTTATAGATCCGCCATCGAATAATAACGATGATGTGGATATCGCCCGCATGATCAGTGAAGGAATAGAATATTTCCACAAACAATTCGGTTTCCGATCCCTGTCCACTGTCGCGCCGAACGTAACATGGTCGGATGAGACAGAGCGCCTTTGGGCACGACACGGCATCAGATACATTCAGGGCGGGTTCCTGCAGCACATGGTCACCGACCGCAGTCACCGCCGCATTGCTCACTATCTCGGAGAAAGATCCGAACATGGCGCCATCTACCTGGTTCGCAACTGCGCCTTTGAACGTTCTGCATCGGAAAAGGGCGATGCATGGCAAAGATGTTTCAGCCAGATCAACCGGGCTTTTTATCTGAAAACACCGGCCATTGTCTGCAGTCACCGGGTCAATTTCATAGGTTCGATCATCGAATCGAATCGAAAACGCGGACTGGCGCAACTCGAGCAGCTTCTCTCGGCGGTGCGAGTTCGATGGCCGGATGTCAATTTTTTGAGCAGCGCCGAACTGGGATATATGATTGAGAACAATTTGAGCCGGGTCAGGGATCTGGAAGGAAGGGAAAGTGAAATCTTTCCCGCCGTCGGAAAAGCTGATCCCCTGCCTGCAGCAACAGTGAACGGGAAAAACAATGATTGAAAGAACCACTTGGAGTGATAATGCCATGCCCGGTCGGAGATGCACAATTTGGAATAGGAACCGGAAGTGGGTTCATAAGGTCCGATTGCCGCAGTGAGGGCATCTCCCCTCACACCGCGGCATAAGTTGGACGGCTGGCGCAGAATCCAAAGGCGGCGTTTGAAAAAACGCCGCCTTTTTATTTCCGTTCACTTTTCCACGCCTTCAGCAGGTTGTTGTATTTGACTCTAAGGCGGGAATAAGCGGAAAGCAGCTTGTCGCTGCGCTTTCGCTCCTGAATGAGAAGATCCCTCAGCTCACCCTCCATGTTTTCCTCTATCGCACCGGTTCTCTCCTGCAGATCCCTGATCATTTCGGCCAGGGTGTCGATCTGATTCTGAAGAGACCGGACTGCCGCGTTATCCGGGAACTGAGTCCGATCCGC
Source organism: Smithellaceae bacterium (assembly GCA_028704195.1). Taxonomy (GTDB): domain Bacteria; phylum Desulfobacterota; class Syntrophia; order Syntrophales; family Smithellaceae; genus UBA8904. The sequence continues at coordinate 1,043 of JAQVLL010000132.1, read as the reverse complement.
ATGGGATTCATCTTCCTTTTCCTCCGAAGAGCTTAAAAGAGCGTCTTCCGGACTTTTAAATGCTTCATTTTTTATTCCGATGCCGCCCTTGTCTTTTATCACCTGCTTTATCACATCGGCATCGATGGATTTGAGGTCGTAACCGAACCCGTACACAAGGGCGGTATCGCAAAGCAGATTGATGGATCTCGGAATGCCGCAGGAGGCATGGTAAATCATATCGATCGCCTCCGGGCTGAAAATATCGGATTTTCCGCCCGCCTTTTCCAGACGGTAGGCGATATAGGAACGCGTTTGCTGGCCGGTGAGTCCGGAGAGAAAAAAATTAACCGCTATTCGCTGTGCAAAAGGTCTGTGGCGGGGCTTCTGAAGTTTTTCTTTCAGCTCGGGTTGTCCTACGAGCATGATCTGTATAAGATTTTGATCATCGCTCTGAAGGTTTGAGAACATTCTGATCTCTTCCAGTGCTTCATCCGAAAGGTTCTGGGCTTCATCGATGATGAGAAGGATCTGTTTGTTTTCGGCGTATTTTTGAATCAGAAACTGATGAAATATCTCTAGGTTGCGGGCCTTGTTTCCATTCTCGGGTCTGAGTTCAAACGAGCGCAGGACAAGGGTGATCAGCTCGTTTACGGTCACATTGGTGTTGAATATGACGGCGATTTCCTTTTCGGATTTATACTGGTCCAGGATGCGCCTGACCAGCGTGGTCTTTCCGGTTCCTACCTCGCCGGTAAGAAGAATGAACCCGACATTCTCCATGAGACCGTATTCCAGGTACGTCAATGCGCTTTCGTGCGCAGGGCTCATGTAGAGATAGTCGGGGTTGGGAATAAGCTGAAAAGGCTTTTCTTTCAGGCCGTAAAATTGTTGATACATAAAATCACAAGTACTTAGCAGCCCACAGGGTGGCCTGCAACCGGTTGCGGGCGTTAATCTTCCCGTAAATATTATAGATGTGAGTTTTGACTGTGTGCGTGCTGATACAAAGCGCGTTGGCAATTTCCTTGCTGTTCCGGCCTGAAGCGAGCAGAACGATGATC
>JAQVLL010000131.1 GCA_028704195.1 Smithellaceae bacterium | reverse complement strand
GACAGCAACTTCAGGTTGGTGAAACAACAAAACACCAAATGGACCTATATTGCAAATTTGGTGTCCCTCCACCTGCCTCGTTACAATAACACGGGAATTTAGGGTTCATGTTGCGACAGACGGTCAGGCGGGAATTGAAGCGGCAAATCAACTGAAACCGGACCTGATCCTGCTGGACATCCAGCTTCCGGTCATGGACGGTTATGCTGTTGCCCAGAATCTCCGTGCCAATCCATCGACGGCAAATATTCCTATTGTTGCCGTAACTTCTCATGCCATGGTTGGCGACCGTGATAAAGCCCTTTCATCCGGATGCAATGGATACATCGAGAAACCGATTAATCCTGAAACATTTATGTCGGAAGTCGAGCTTCATCTGATTAAAAAATAATCGAGGCGGACGAGTATGAAAAAAGTACTGATTGTCGATGATGTGGCGGAAAACCGCTATGTTCTGGAAAAGCTGCTCGAGGGCCATCAAATGGACGTGATGTCTGCCCAAAACGGTCAGGCGGCCCTCGACAAAGCATACGCAGATCCACCGGATTTGATTATCAGCGATATTCTCATGCCGGTCATGGATGGATACACGTTATGCAAAATCTGGAAATCTGATGATCGCCTCAAAGATATCCCCTTCATTTTTTACACGGCGACTTATACCGATCTCCAGGATGAGGCTTTTGCAAAAAAACTCGGCGCTGATCTGTTCTTGATCAAGTCTCAGGACCCCCTTGTTCTTGTTGAAACGGTGAGGGACGTCCTTCGGAAAGAACGCGCTGCTCATGTCGAGGAGTATCAGCCACTGGGCTCGGAGATGGAATTTTTCAGGCAGTATAATGAAATTCTCTTTCATAAACTGGAAAAAAAAGTGGCTGATTTGGAGCAGGTTAACCGGCGCCTGGGCCGGGAAGTTGATGAACACAGGCGTACGGAAGAGCAATTGCGCAGGCTCAGCCGGTCCATAGAGGAAAGTCCGTTGGCTTTTGTCTTAATGGATGTCAATGGAAACATGGAATATGTCAACCGGGAGTTCTCAAGGATTAGCGGATATGCCTTTCAGGATACAGCGGGATTGCATATAAAGAGCCTGCAACCAACGGGAATGCAACCCGAGGATTTTCAGAGGGCGTGGGACAGTGTTGGATCGGACAACATCTGGCGTGGTGAAATGCGCATCAGGAAGCAAAACGGTGATGGGTTTTGGGCGTACCTGACCATATTGCCGCTGAAAAATCCGGAGGGTCGTGTCAACAGCATGATGATGATCATGGAAGACACATCGGAAAAAAAGCGACTTGAGGCACAGCTGATCCATTCGCAAAAGCTCGAAGGCATTGGCCAGCTGGCGGGAGGTGTGGCGCATGATTTCAACAATATTCTGACTGCAATTATCGGTTACGCCCAGTTGGTTTATCTGAATATGCAGCAGGATGATACAAACAGGGGGCATATCAAGCACATTTTAGACTATTCCGAAAAAGCAGCGACCATTACCAAAGGCCTGCTGGCTTTCAGCCGGAGACAGACAACGAACCTGTCCAGTTTCAATATTAATGATTTAATTTCCGATTTTCAGAAACTTCTGCTTCGACTGATGCCGGAAAACATAGAAATACAAACCCAGTTTACATCCCAGAAACTTTCTGTTTTAGTGGATCAGGTTCAGATGGAGCAGGTCATCATGAATCTGGCAACCAATGCGCGTGATGCCATGCCCGATGGGGGATTGATTATCATTGCCACGAACATGATGGACATTAATCAGGAATTCGTCCAGGCCAATGGATACGGCAGAACCGGTTCTTATGCCCAGATAACGGTGGCAGATATGGGTAAGGGAATGGATCAGCAAACCCTTGAAAAGATCTTCGAACCTTTTTTTACAACCAAGGAACAGGGCAAGGGGACCGGCCTGGGGATGACGATTGTTTATAATATCATAAGCAGGCACAATGGTTTTATTACCGTGGAAAGCGAACCCGGCAGAGGCACCCGCGTGCGGATATTGTTGCCGATCATTGAGACTGTTGAATCCGTGCATGGAAATAAAATGGAGGAATTCATTGATCAAGGAAGGGCAAGAACCATTCTGGTTGCCGAGGATGATTCGGGAGTCCGCGATCTGATCACGACAATACTGACTGAACGCGGTTATCAGGTGATCGGGGCCGCCGATGGCGTGGAAGCCGTCAGCCTGTTCAGGGAAAATAAGGAAAAAGTCGCGCTGGTGATGCTTGACGGGATCATGCCGAAGAAAAACGGCAGGGAGGCCTACCGTGAAATCAGAGCGATAAAGCCGGAAATGAAGGTGATTTTCATGAGCGGATATTCGGAAAATATGCTCGACTTTGATCACCTGCAGGACAGGAAAATCCATTTTCTGCAAAAACCGGTTCTGCCTCTGGATATTTTGAGAAAAATACAGGAGCTCCTGGGACCCGAAAATAATGAACAGGGATGACCACGTGATCAGCGACCGATCGTGACAACCGACGGCCGGTAAAGAAAAATGTTTTTGCGGATAAAGCTTTCCTGATTGTCGATATCCTCCACTGAATTGCAGACATAAGTGACAACGATGTTTCCGCTGTATGCGAATTGACGGTGTTCCTTGCCGGCATAACAAAAAGTATGTTGGTCGTAAAGGGGGCTTGCCGGATCCACTTCGGCAATGGATTCAATAAGAGACGCAGGTGCACTCCACGGACCTTCCAGGTTCGGGGCCGTTGAATATAAAAGCCGACGCCCCTTGTTTTCAGGCGACAGGTAAACGGCCATCCACTCCCGGTTCTTCGGGTGATAACGAACGCTGAGTTCGGAAACACCGGCGGAAAAAATGATTTTCACTTCTTCGGCCTGCAGATTCTTCTGCCAGACGTTCCCCTTCATCAGGTATTCAATATGTCCTGCAGGGCTGTCCAGTTGACGAATGGGAATCCGCGCCAGAATGTTGCCCCAGATATGGACGTTACCGGCGGTGTGTCGGTAGAGGGGATAAAAATAAACATATTGATCATGAACGACAGACGTTGTTGCCATCGCTTCAATGCCTTTGGCCAGGGCGTGGGTCCAGTCCTTATAGTCAACGGGCCATAAATTGGGATTCTCATTCCGGAAGTCTCTGATCCGGGCTATTTTGTGACCGCCGACTTTGAAATTGAACGGTGACGGATTTTCGGGAAGGGCGACGATAATCAGAAGGGGAATGTACAAGGTGCCCTGAGCGATAAAAGGGTCCTGAGGCCAGAGAAATTCATTGTCGCCAAAAGATGATACAAATTTGCCGTTTTTCTTTTTCAGGTAATATTTAATGTTGAACCCGCCATTTTCAGAGCATGTGGAAATAGCCATCGTGGTCCCCAGGAGAACGTCCATGCCGACCCGGTCTTTTCTTTTGGGTTCTTCCGAAACGAACGTGTCGCCGAAAAGCCAGAGGGTTCGCTTTTCATCCAGACTGATGGAGTAGGCTCCATCGGCCCCGTACCAGCCGTCCTGATCGGGGAAACTGGGTAAACATCTGGCCTGCGAAAACGGGTAGGGGCATATTGACGGCCGGATTGCCGAGCAGGAGGTAATAAATAGGCTCAGAAGCAGCAGGATCATGCCTGCGCTGTTTTTATTGAATTTGCCCCAAAAGTTTAAACCGTTCATGGATTCTTTCTCAGGATTTCCACTGTTTGGTTGAAATGGTTTGTCAAAAGTTACGGCCAGGCCTTTCCTTCGTGTCCCTGCCATCCGTGTTATCTCAATTTAAAGCCAACCCGGCTGTTTTTCACCTTATCTTTTTTCTCCGGGGCAAGGGATGGAGCTTTGACGATAAATATCCGTTCTGGTTCAACTTTACTATCCTGCAAAAGCTGCTCACGGACAGCCTGTGCGCGGTTGGCTGCCAGCTGTGTCAAGTCGTTGTCCGTGACCGGGATGTTGTCGTAAAACAGCTTTTCCATTTCGGTTCGCGGCAATGTTTTGGGGATGACCAGCGCCGTTCGCGGTTTGGGAAATGTGGCTGCTTTGTACGCCAGTGTCAGGTATTTTTCATATTCAGACGGAGCAATCGTAATGTCCTTGAGCGGTACGGGCGCCTGATCCTTGTCGGCCATTTCTTTGAGCTTCTGCGTTTTCATCAGGCGACCAAGTTCCTCCTTCTTCAGGCCTTCTTCATCCTTTGCCGGGTCGACGTAGCCTTCAATATCCAGTTTCAGATTGGGACGGTCGTAAAGCAGCTTGGCCAGGGCTTCGATTTTTTTCTTGCCATCTGCCGTCAGAACGGAGCTGCCGTAGTCAAACTGGATAAAGCTCATTTCGTCTCCGCCACCGGTTACAGAAGACAGAAGAGCGAAGGGTGACGTGACCGCCTTCGTAATCAGGTTGACCAGGATCTGCCATACAAGCGGCCACACTTTAAACTTCGGATCATCCAGGCTTCCGGACAACGGAATGTCCAGATTGATCTGCCCGTTGCGGTCGGTCAAAAGGGATACGGCAAGCGTCACCGGCGCTTTGATGGCGCCGGGGCTGTCTACTTTGTCCCCAAAGGGCAACTGGTCAAAGAAAACTTTGTTTTCGGCGGTAAGGTTTCTTTTGTCGACCAGATACGACACATCAAAATTTAGCTTGCCTTTGATGATGGGATAGCCCAGAAATTTAATCGCATAGGGCGTCATCTGACTCATTTCAAGGTTTTTAAAGTTAATTTTAATATCAGCGAAAAGGTCTTTTTTCAGCGGATTGATCGTTCCGGCGATGGACAGGGGTGACCCGCGGCCGATATTTCCCTTCAGCTTCACTTTTGCACGGGAGAATTCCTGTGATGAAAGACCCGTGACGCTTCCTTTGAGATTGAGCATGGTTACCGCATAGTTCGGCCTGATGTTGTAATCGGCAAAATCAACCGTACCGCCCAAAAAGCTGACCTTGCCGATTTTAATATCCGGCGGTTGCCCGGACGTCTTTGCCTGCTGGACCTGTTTGGGAGGCTCAGGACCGGGCGGGGTTGCCCGTCCTGCATATTTTTTCGGCGGGCTCATGATATCCTGGATGTTCGTGGTGCCGCCTTTGTTGATGACGATTTTGGAAAAGAAATCCCGAATTGCAATTTCCTCGATTGACACGGAGAGCGGATTGTACCCGACTGCCACGGACTTGAAATCAAGCTGCTTGAATTTTAAGAAATCACGTCTGCGAATCTGATCAATGGAGGCGAATTGTGCGACAGAAAGCCCTCCCTGATAGTTGATGACGGGTTTGTTTTTTGCATCCATTTTCATGGAAAATTTTCCGTCCGTCGAGATCGAGCCGCGTGTGATGTCAAGTTGCATCGAATCGGTAAAATAGGACTGGAACGGCCTGATTCCGAGATCCTTCACCTTCAACGCCAGATCGGCAGACAGGGGCTGGATGCTGACAGGGCCTTTGACGGTAATGTTTGTGTTTTGATCCATGACCAGTGACAGGTCTACATCGGCAATGGCGTCCTTGCTTAAGGATAGTTTGGAAACGTTCAGGCGTAGGGGATTAATATGAATCTTTACCGGTTTATGCGGCTGCACATCGATGAAGGTTATATCGGCTTTGTCAATCAGAAAATTGTCGATGAGCAGGGTCAGTTCTTTTTTCTTTTCAGCTCCGACGTCCTTTTTTACGGCAGCGGTCTCGGGCTTTGCTTTCTGGTTTTTCTTTTCCGGGTCGACGAGATTTGCCAAATTGATTTTGCCGGTTCTGTCGCGCTTGATGACCAGCTCTGGTGCGTCGAGTGCGATTTGCGTCAGATGAACCGTGGGTTTGAAGGGTTCAATTGAATCAAAATTCACTTTCAATACGGGAAGATGCAGGATCTTACCGCCCTGTAAGTCATCGAGTCTTAATTTTCTTAAAATCGCATGGCCGGTCAGTTTCAGTTCGGGCGATTTTCCCTCGGGCATGATGAAATTCACATGGATATTGGTGTCCAGCCGTGCCTCGGTCAGTTTAAAGTTCATTTTAACGGGCACATATTGCAGGTAATAGGGAACGTCAATGTTCTTCATGTCGATGATCAGAGAGCTTTCTCGTGAGCTCAGGAAGGGTTTTGTTTTTCCGCCTATCGCTACGCCATGACCGTTCACGAAGGCCGAAAATCGGGGTTGCACATGATTTTTCATGTAGTAGTCAATATTGGATATGAAAGGGA
>JAQVLL010000130.1 GCA_028704195.1 Smithellaceae bacterium | reverse complement strand
AGGATCAACTCCTCCGCGCCCAGAAGCTGGAGGCCATCGGCACACTAGCAGGGGGCATTGCCCATGATTTCAACAATCTTCTGATGGGGATTCTCGGGAATCTTTCCATCATGCTCATGCACATGGATGCTACCCACCCGTTCTATGACCGGCTCAAGATCATGGAAGATTATGTCCACCGGGGATCGAATCTCACCAGGCAGCTGCTGGGCTTTGCCCGCGGAGGCAAATACGAGGTGCGCTCCACCGACCTGGGCAAATTCGTTTTGAGAAGTGCGGAAATGTTTGGAAGAACGAAAAAGGAGATTTCCATTCATCATAAGATCGGAAACTCCCTGTGGCATGTAGACATAGACCGTGGCCAGATGGATCAGGTGCTTCTCAACCTGTTTGTAAACGCGTGGCAGGCCATGCCCGACGGCGGCAATCTGAGCATATCTGTTGAAAATGTCGAACTGAGTAAAAAGGACATCACCGCCTTGCACGCAACCCAAAAAAGATTTGTAAAACTTACCGTGTCCGACACGGGGATCGGCATGGATGAAAACACCAAATCCCGTATTTTTGAGCCGTTCTTTTCCACAAAAGAACGGGGGCGAAACACAGGGATGGGTCTGGCCTCCGTTTATGGAATTATCAAAAATCACGGCGGTTACGTCAATGTCGATAGCAAACCGGCCGCCGGAACGTCGTTTACGATCTACCTTCCGGCATCGGATAACAAGGCGGAAGATGAACCGAAAAAAGATACCCGGATTCATAAGGGCGTGGAAACCATTCTGCTGATTGACGACGAACAGATGATTATTGAGATCACCTCCAAAATGCTGGAGAAACTTGGCTATAAAGTGCTGACCGCCACCAGCGGGAAACAGGGAATCGATATTTTTCAGAACAGCAGAAAAAAAATCGATCTGGTCATTCTGGACATGATTATGCCCGGGTTAAGCGGCAAAGAAGCCTTTGATATTCTCCGGCAGAAAAATCCCACCGTGAAGGTTCTGCTTTCGAGCGGTTTCAGCGTGGACAGCCAGGCAAAAGATATTATGGCCGCGGGCTGCAAAGGCTTTATCCAGAAACCCTTCACCATGGCGCAGCTTTCAAGGAAGCTGCGAGAAATCCTTGACCATAAATGATTATGATTCCGGTATCTTTTGAAATTGCAGGCTAGGACAGCAAACTAAGTCCGCAGGAGCTTAAAAAAGGAATGATTATGAAAATTGCAAATTATACGTCCATCAAACCAATCCTTTTTGACAACGAACAGGCCAAGGGGGTTTCCGCCCGGGTCATGATCGGAAAAAACAACGGCGCGGAAAACTTTTGTATGCGACTCTTTGAGGTGGCTCCCGGAGGGCATACTCCCAAGCATACACACGCATGGGAGCATGAAATTTTCATCCATGCGGGTTTTGGCGAATTATTCCATGCGGGGCAATGGCATTCTGCGCGCGCCGGAGACGCAATATTGATAGAGGCAAACGAAGAGCATCAAATCCGCAATGCAGGCTCAGAAACATTGATTTTCGTTTGTCTCATTCCGTCAGGCGTCCCGGAAATTTGATTACATCATCTTGCACGAAATACACAAATACAGATTCTCCCTTATGCATCATAAGATAAGCTATGTTCAATACCGTTACCTGATCTTCGGCCTCCTCGGAGCTGCTTACATCCTCGTTTTTTTTCACAGGCTGGCACCCGCGGTTGTGGCTGTGGATATGATGGCCGATTTAAAAACCGGAGGCGCATTGATGGGTATTCTCGCTTCCGCGTATTTTTATCCTTACGGACTGATGCAGATTCCCGCCGGTCTGTTATCCGACTCGTGGGGACCACGCAGGGCCATCGTCTTTTTTTTCACCATCGGAGCGGCCGGCTCCATTGCTCTGGCCTTCGCGCATACCGTGGAAGCGGCGATTGCCGCGCGAGTGTTTGTGGGTCTGGGGGTAGCGGTGATCTTCATCCCGACGCTGAAAATTCTGACTCACTGGTTCGAGCGGGACAAGTACGTTCACATGAGCGGCCTTTTGATGTCATTGGGCGGTGTCGGGGCATACACGGCATCCATGCCTCTCGCGCTCATGAGCGATGCGATTACCTGGCGCGGCAGCATGATAGTCATCGGGATATTGACCCTGATCCTGTCGGGCCTGGTCTGGCTTCTGGTGCGCGACACTCCCGAGCAGGCAGGTTTTCAGCCGATCAATCCCTGCGCTCCCGCCCATTGTGAAGAACAGGAGATCGGACTTTTCCACGGGATCATCATGGTATTGAAACGCTGGCAATTCTGGCCGATGGCCATGTGCACCTTTTTTGGATCGCTGGTGACCTTTAGCTTCACGGGCCTCTGGGGCGGCCATTTTTTAATGCACGTCTATGGAATGACACGGACACAGGCAGGCGCTGTATTATCGGCAATGGCCATCGGCATGATTATCGGAGCGCCGTTGATGAGCTGGCTTTCCAACCGGGTGTTTCATTCACGAAAGAAAGTTCTGGCATTGAGCCAGCTGGGCGGCCTGTGCGTCTTTACCCCCCTTGCTTTTTTCACCGGCGATTTTTCCAAAACGGCCCTGTATATCTGGTGCTTTTCTTATAGTTTTTTTATGTCCAGCCTGGTCGTTGTCGGCTATTCCGCAATTAAAGATTCTTTTCCGATACAAATATCCGGCACCGCCACAGGCACCCTGAATATTTTTCCCTTTGCCGGGGCCGCGCTGGGCCAGCCGCTCATCGGCTGGTATCTGGATTCTGTGGGAGCCATCAACGGCCGATATCCTGTGGATGCATATTCAACCGCTTTTAAAATGTGCCTTCTCTGCCTTCTGGCAGCGCTCATCGCCAGCATGATGGTTCAGGAAACTTTCCCGAAAAAACAAGCTTCCGCTTGAGGTTCCTCCATGAGCCACAAAGACACAAAAAAACGGAAACAGCATATTCTTTTTTTTCGGGTTGCATCCCGCAATGTCTTTTTTGGCAAACATTTGCCTTTTGACTAATTCGGACAAACTGTGATAATTTGCGTTATGGAACTCATGAAGACAGGGATGGTCTACCATCAATAAGATATTCGGCAATACATCGGGGCTGGGCGCCCAGCAAATCAAATCTCTGGAACGTCTTTATCGCCGCGGTATCCCGCCGGAAAGCATTCTCAGCAATGACCTTGCCCGGGAGATATCCTTTCTCTCCAGCGCCCTCAACCGCCAAATCGGTCTGCTGATCAACCGCAAGGGAGAGATCAGCATGGTCATTCTCGGAGACCACAAAGGCATATTTATCCCCAGCCTCGACGTTTTCCGTGCAGCCTCCACACGATTTAAGGGCCTGCGCCTGATTCACACCCATTTAAACGGCGAAGGACTTTCTCCTGAAGACATGACGGACTTGTCACACCTTAGGTTGGACTTGATCGGCGCGCTTCAGGTCTGTGAGGACGGCTCTCCCGGCAAGCTTTTCTGGGCCCATTTAATCCCGGAAAATCCAAAGGGAAATTACTGGCTTATCCATGAACCGCAAGAACCTCACCGCCTCGATCTGAATTTCCTGTCCTTCATCGTCGCGCTGGAGGATGAATTTGCCAGACAGCAAAAAACGCGAAAAATCGAAGCAACGGAAAAAGCCATTCTCGTGCGGGTTGAAAAAAATCCCCTTGCCGGAGCGGAAGCCTCTTTAGAAGAACTCCGGCAGCTGGCAGAGACCTGCGGCGTGGCCGTTTTTGACAGCCAGATTCAATATCGTCCCCAGCCGGACCCACGGTATCTTGTCGGCAGGGGCAAACTGTCGGATATTGATCTGCGCGCCACTCAAATTGGCGCAAACCTGCTGATCTTCGACCACGAACTGACGCCCGCGCAGGTCCGTTCCATCAGTGATTTCACAGGGTTGAAAATTCTAGACCGGACGCAGGTGATCCTGGATATCTTTGCGCACCGCGCCCACAGCAGGGAAGGCAAGATCCAGGTGGAGCTGGCGCAGCTCAAATATCTGCTGCCGCGGCTGATGCACAAAGACACGTCACTTTCCCGACTCGCCGGCGGCATCGGCGGAGTGGGCCCCGGCGAAACCAAGCTGGAAATTGACCGACGCCGCGTTCGCGAACGCATCAACCGGTTGGAAAAGGATTTAAAGGATATTACTAAATCACGCGGACAGCGCCGGGGAAGACGGAGGCGATCGGGCCTGCCCGTAATTTCCATTGTCGGTTATACCAATGCGGGGAAATCGACACTGCTCAACACACTGACGCAAAGCGCCGTTCTGGCGGAAGACAAGCTCTTTGCCACGCTGGACACGAAAAGTGCGAGACTGCGCTTTCCACGCGATACGGAGGCGGTAATCACCGACACGGTTGGTTTCATCCGCAAACTGCCCAGAGAACTTTTCAGCGCCTTCAGAGCAACGCTCGATGAGCTTAATGAAGCTGATCTGCTTGTGCATGTCATAGACGTCAGCAATCCCCAATTTGAAGAACAGATTGCCGCCGTTGAATATATCCTGGAGGAACTTGAAATATCCCGGAAACCGTGCATTCGGGTTTTCAACAAAGCCGACCTCTTTGAGAACATGGATTTACTGGCAGATATCAGTAAACGTTATAACGCCGTCGCCGTTTCCGCCCCGGACAAGACCTCTCTTTTCGGGCTTTTGGAAAAAATCGAAGCAGCGCTGCCCAATACAAACTTTTCAGGAAAGTCTTTTTATGCTAGGGAAGAGGGGACTTGAACTTCAAGCGGGAAAAAATCATGAAACTGATGCGCATCACGATCATCCTGGTCAACATATTATTCTTAGCAAACAATACGTTTGCCGCCGAGCAACTTTTAACCATTGTCCACACCAATGACATGCACTCTCATGTTCAGGGTTTTTCCCCGGAAATCGATTACCGGCCATTTGCCATTGACGTGGATAAGACGCAGGGCGGCTGGTCGCGTGTTGCCACAGTGATCAAAAACATAAAAAAGGAGAGACTTCAGCCGGTTCTTGTTGTCGACGCAGGCGATTACACAATGGGATCTCTCTTCCATATGCTCAATCGGGAAGAAGCTTATGAACTGCGTCTGCTTTCCGCAATGGGTTATGATGTCGTCACGCTGGGCAACCATGAATTTGATCTGAAGCCCGCGGGGCTGGCGGCCACTTTAAAAACCGCAAAATTGAGAGGGCCCATACCGCAGATTGTTTTTGCGGGAGCAGTGTTTGACCGCAATAATCCGGTCGTGGCTTCGCTGGAAAAAGCTTTTTTGAATGCGGGTGTGAAAAATTATACTGTTTGGGAACGTGGCGGCGTCAGGATCGGCATCTTTGGAATGCTGGGGAAAGACGCCATTGAAGTGTCGCCCTTCGCCAAACCCCTGACTTTTCTCGACCCCGTCGATGTCGCGCGCGATATGGTGGATGTGCTGCGCAATAAGGAAAAAGTGGATCTGGTCATCTGCCTGTCACATGGCGGTCTGAATGATGACCCCAAAAAATCCGAAGACGAGCTGCTGGCACGCAAAGTCAAAGGCATTGACGTTATCGTAAGCGGACATACGCACACCAAACTGGACAAACCTATTCATGTCAACGGGACGATCATTGTTCAGGCCTGGTGTTATGGAAAACAGGTTGGGGTTCTGGACATTGCCGTAAACAGCGGTAAGGTGCAGTTAAAAAAATACACCATTGTTCCGGTCAACAGTTCGATAGCCGGGGACGAAAAAATTCAGGCGATGATCGACGCATTCAAGCAAAACATCAACCGCCGCCTGCTTGCGCCCGCTCGTTTATCTTACGATCAGGTAATCGCGGAAACAAAATTTGATCTCAACATCCTGACCGAAGAATCGCCGCTGGGCAACCTGCTGGCGGATTCCATCCGCTGGTATGTCAATTCCGTTGACTCAGACAAAAATGATCCGTCAAGCCGGGTGGTGGTAGCCGTAGAATCCAACGGCGTTATCCGCGACGACCTCATCCGGGGCGTTACCGGGAAGGTAACCGTCGGCGACCTTTTCCGAACGATTCCCCTGGGAATTGGCGTGGACAACACCATGGGCTATCCGCTGCTATCCTTTTACCTGTATGGGTATGAACTGAAAAGGGCGCTGGAAATCCTGACCAGCGTCAGACCCATCAAGGGTGATGATTATTATCTGCAGGTTTCCGGTCTGCGTTTCACATACAATCCGCGGCGGGTGATTTTTGACCGTGTAACCGATATTGAAACAGGCTCGGAAGAGAAAGGATACCAGACGC
>JAQVLL010000129.1 GCA_028704195.1 Smithellaceae bacterium | reverse complement strand
TTCTTATGTACTTCAATGGCCAGTTCACGAACAGCCGCACCATCCAGCCCGGGTTTTTTCATACGTTCCAGGAGCTCCGTCAAGGTCATTTCGGTGCTGGATTTGTATTCTTCTGAATAAGTAGCCAGTGTTGAGGACAGGTCAAGGATGAGATCATAAGTTCTGAAATCCACTTTGCGGTAGTTTTTCAAGTCGGCGCTTACGGTGTGAATGGAGCCGTTTTCCAGCCGCAGTTTTACAATCATCTTTTTCGAATCGGCCACCAGAGACGCTTTTTTCGCAATAATCGTGTTTTGTTCTTCCATGTTGCGTTTGTCCGAAATAATGACGCCTTCCATGTATTCGCCGTTTGCCGGAATCTTGTCTGCGTATAAAAGCAGGTCTTTAAAATCCGAGTTAAATACTTTTTCCTTGATTCCTATACTGGCGTTTTGTGCGGCCAGCTCAAAAAGAAGTTTCTTTGTGGCAAAGTTGCTCTGAGGCACGAGATAATATCCAATGACCATCGTGCACACAAACGTCAGCAGGGAAGCGACGGCAACGGGATAATAAATCTGGAGCAGGCTCACTCCTGCCGCCTTGAGGGCCGTGATTTCATTATCCGCTGAAAATGGGCTCATGGCAATCAGGATGGAGACCAGAAGCGCTATCGGGATGGTAAACATTAAAAAAGAAGGCATGATGAGCATCACCAGGTGCATGATGTCCCAAACGCTGATTCCCTTGTTGACCATCAAGTCCATGATTTGAAGAATCCTGCCCATTAACAGGACAAACGTCAGGACAAAAAGAATAAGGAAAAAAGGAAAGGCGATTTCCCGGAATATGTAGCGGCTGATAATTTTATTCATAGGGTAATTAACAAAAATTTTTAAAAAACGAGTACCTGCTTACGAAGATAAATTGTCATTTCGAAGAAACGAAGTGACTGAGAAATCTTTAATATCTTTGAAAAGATTTCTCCCTTCGGTCGAAATGACAGAATGCTGACTTTCCAAGCAGCTACTAGCATGTATCGGTCCTATTGTACAAGAAAAACATCAGAACATCGCAAAACGGATTTTCCCCACCCAAACCTATTGTTTTGTTGACAGCCGAATACATTTTGCCTATATTCTTCCAGATTTCAAGTGACTTGCCCGCTGAAGAAGGGAATGGATCGAAATCTTTGTGCAATGATCGTATTGTCATTTTGACCGAGGGGAGAAATCTTTTATACCGCAATTTAAAAGAAAGATTTCTCGTCGCTTTACTCCTCGAAATGACACAAAGGGAATTATGCAAGGCTCTCGGATCATTTCCATGAATGGTGTGAACTACGCCCGGCGCGGAAGTGACCAGGGAGTATAAAAATGAAAAAAAGATGGATTGCCGCCGGGCTTCTCCTTTTTGGCGGTGTACTGTCGGCAATTTCCTATTATTTCTGGGATGTTCAACTGATGTATTATTGCCAGGGGCTGAACAGGTCCGTTGTGGGCGCCGCTGAAATCATCACGCAGGCCGGTGATTCCATGTGGTATTTCATTTTACTGGTCCCGGCTTTTATTGTTATCCGCTTTGTATGGAAGAATGAGCAATGGTCGGCAAAGATTCTTTATCTGATTCTGTGCATTTCCCTGTCCGGTATTTTAAACACGGGTATCAAATGGCTGATGGGAAGGAACCGGCCGATTAATCTCATTGAGGACGGTGTGTTCGGATTTGATTTTTTTCGAATGATTTACCTGCATGAAAACACCTCTTTCCCGTCAGGACACACGGTGACAGCTTTTGCCCTGGCCACGGCTTTCAGTTTTTTATATCCCCGCTTGCGTGTCCCTGCCTTTTTAGGTGCGGCAATGATTGGTATTAGCCGTGTCGTTTTGACGGCTCATTACTTGAGCGACGTGATTGCCGGTGTCGTCGTCGGCGTGATCTGTTCGCTGGGTGTTAAATATCTGTTTGACAGGTTGTATATTGAGCTCAATGAGAACGTTTAAAGACATGATGAAAAAAAGATATATTCTGTTTTTGATACCCTTTATCCTCTATATTGCGCTGCTGGGCGTCATGCCGCAAATGGAGCCGGATGAAGCCCGCTACAGTCTGATTGCCAGCGCAATGAACGAGACGGACAACTACGTCACTCCCCATATAAAAAACACGATTTATCTGGAAAAACCGCCCCTCGTTTCCTGGGTGACAGCAATATTTTACAAACTATTTGGAGAAAACGATTTTTCTGCGCGATTATTTACAGGGCTTTGCGCGTGGGGCTGTATCTTGCTGACTTTTTTTATCGGGCGGTGCTTTCGCGATGAAAAAACCGGCTTGTATGCGGCGGCCATTCTGACGATTTCCATATTCCCGTTCATCCTGGGCAGAATTAATATTCTGGATGTGCCCCTGACGTTTTTTGTCTGCCTTGCTATCTGGCTGGGATATTTGTCGTTGATCACAGAAAAAAAGCGATACCTTTCCTGGCTATTTTATTTTACCTGCGCCCTGGCTTTTTTGACAAAGGGAATTATCGGAGTCGTTTTCCCTTTTGCCATACTGGTAATCTGGCTCATCTGGACAGGGCGCTGGCGTGAAATCCTGAAGCTGATCTCGCCTATTGGAATCGTGATCTTTTTAATAGTGGTTTGCCCGTGGATTTACCTGGTGCAGAAAGAGAATTCAGATTTTCTCTGGTTTTTCTTTGTCCGTGAGCACTTTCTGCGTTTCACCACAAAGATGCACGGGAAGGCGGAACCCTTTTATTATTTTCTGCCGTTTATCATCGGAGGGACATTTCCCTGGTTAGTTTATCTGATCAAGGCATGGCAGGGGAAAAACAAGGCAGTCGGCCGTTTTCAAAAAGACGAAAATAAACTGCTGGTGGTCTGGTTTTTATTTATTTTTCTGTTTTACTCGGCGTCTTCATCCAAGCTTCTTACGTACATTGCGCCGCTGTTTCTGCCCATCGCCCTTTTCGCCGGTCAGATCTTCCGGATTTACGATGAAGAACCGACTGAGCCGTCAGGAAAAAGGAAGATTTTTTATCGTTTTGCCGTGTACATTCAGTCATTCCTTATTTTAATCGCTGTCCTCCTGCCGCCGATTCTGAAGCCATACTCTGATGACGCCAAAGGCCTGGTTGTAATGATATCCGATCAGTGGTGGCTTTATGTCCTTCCCATCCTGCTGGTGGCGATTCTGATGATTTTCCTGCCGGACTGGATTTTCCGCAAGACCCGATCAGGATGGTTTGCAACGATCTATCTTCTCTCTTGCGTTCTTTTAGCCGGCATGATTTTGCCGATCACGGATTTTCTGTCGCCTTATCGCAGTTCACTGGTTGCCAGAGAGGCAATTGCCCGTTTTGTGCCGGCAGGGCATTTATTGTATCAGTACCGCATCAATTTTTATGGGATTGATATCTATAACAAAATTCGAACACCTGTTGTTGAGGATTTCGGAGAGCTGGCGGACGGCATTATAAAAATGCCGGAAATGGAAATAAAGAAATATTTTTTCTCGGTACAGGGGTTCCATGAAAAAGTCGAGCAGGAAAAGGAAATTTATTGTATTACACAGTTTCCGGAAAGACTGAAACAGCTGCAGTCGCTACATGCGCATGTCGATATTCTCTGGGAGAACGGCGCATTTTATCTTTTGCACATTCGAAATAAGACAAAGGATTGATGTTCTATGAAAATAAGAAAAGATTTTCTGCCTTTCAGCCGTCCGTCCATCGGCGGGACGGAAATAAGCGGTGTTGTTGCCTGCCTGAAATCCGGCTGGATCACCACCGGGGCGCTTTGCAAGGCGTTTGAAGATAAATTCTGCCGGTTGACCGGTGCGAAACAGGCAATCACATTGAACTCGGCCACTGCAGGCATGCACCTGATGCTGAAGGCTCTTAAACTGAAGGAAGGGGACGAAGTGATCACGCCTTCCATGACGTTTGCTTCCACCGTCAACATGATCACCCTCCATAACGCAAAACCCGTTTTCGTCGATATTGACTACGGCACGCTGAATATCAATAGTGATCTGATCGAGGAAAAAATATCATCAAAAACCAGGGCAATCATTCCTGTGCACTTTGCGGGAGCTCCTGTGGATATGGATAAAATAAACAGGTTGGCCCGCAAGCATCATTTAACGGTCATCGAGGACGCCGCCCATGCCGTGGGTACCTTTTACAAAGGCATTCATGCAGGTGGTTTCGGCCACCCGGCCATCTTTTCATTTCATCCAATCAAGAATATAACGACGGGTGAAGGCGGGATGATTACGCTCAACAGTGCCGGCCTTGAAAAGAAATTGCGTTTGTTGAGATTCCATGGAATAGAGAGAGACGCTTGGAAAAGGTATGGCAAAGGCGGGAATCCATCCTATGACATCATGGAGCTGGGATACAAATACAATATGCCGGATCTCCTGGCGGCACTGGGATTGGCTCAGCTGGATCGATGGAAAGAATTGAATGCACGCCGCCGGAAGCTGGCGGAGCTTTATCTGGATGGCCTGAAAGGTTTGCTTAAGCTGGATTTGCCGCAGGTGCCCGAATATGAGCACACCCATGCCTGGCATCTGTTTATTGTTAAGATAAAGGATTATCCCCGGGATGCCTTTATGGAAAAGCTTGCGGACTATAACATCGGTTACGGTCTGCACTTTCCTCCGGTACATGCATTGTCCTATGTCAGAAAGAAGTATGGCAGCGCAGGCAGGTCGCTTCCGGAAACAAAACGGGCGGCCCAGAGAATTATATCGCTGCCTTTGTTTCCTGATATGACGGAGGATGACGTTCAGTATGTCTGCAGGGCAGTAAAGGAGATTTTAAAATGATCAGGGTGCAGGTCTCGGTAGTCATACCGGTATATAACGAAGAAGCAAACCTGGCGGCATTGATGGGCAGGCTTTTGCCCGTGATGAAGGAAATGGGGAAAAGCTTTGAAGTGATCCTGGTCGATGACGGCAGTAAAGATAATTCGCTCAATCTTCTGAAGGAATTTGCCGCGAGTCCGAATATAAAGGTTGTGGAACTGACCCGGAATTACGGCCAGCACGCGGCCATTATGGCAGGATTTTCGATTGTACGCGGTAATATGATTATCACGATGGATGCGGATCTGCAGAATCCTCCCGAAGAGATCCCGAATCTGGTTCGTGTCATGGAAGAGGGCCGCTACGATGTTGTCGGCACCATTCGCAAGGGGCGAAAAGATTCTTTCCTGCGCATATTGCCGTCAAAGATTATCAACATGGTCGCGCGTAAAATTACCGGTGTGAGCATGCGCGACTGGGGCTGCATGCTGCGCGCCTACAGCCGCCCGGTGGTCGAACGAATGATCGAATGCCATGAGCAGGCAACGTTTATTCCTGCTCTGGCGACGGTCTTTGCCAAGCGGGTGACGGAAATAGAAGTGTCACACGAAGAGCGGTTCGGCGGCAAATCGAACTATCCGCTTCGCAAGCTAATCAACCTTCAGTTTGACCTGGTGGCTTCTTTTTCCAATCTGCCCATAAAACTGATTATGTACGGAGGCATCCTCATGTCGTTCACGGGAGTGTGCTTTGGTTTATTTCTGGCTGTTGCGCGCCTGGTTTACGGGGTCCGTTGGGCGGCGGAAGGCATTTTTACTTTATTCGCGATTTTGTTCGTCTTTGTCGGTCTGCAGTTCTTTGCGTTGGGAGTGATCGGCGAATACATCGGAAGGATCTACGGCCAGGTCCGCAAACGTCC
Source organism: Smithellaceae bacterium (assembly GCA_028704195.1). Taxonomy (GTDB): domain Bacteria; phylum Desulfobacterota; class Syntrophia; order Syntrophales; family Smithellaceae; genus UBA8904. Next base: position 537 of record JAQVLL010000129.1, on the reverse strand, counting down.
TGAATACGTTATTGAGAATATTTATTATGCAATCGAGGAAGGCGATATTCGTTGAAAACATTAGTCCTAGCCTATCATAACATGGGCATTGTCGGGCTTACGGCTCTGGCCCGCCAAGGTTTTGACATTGCCGCCGTCTTTACGCATGAAGACGATCCCGGTGAGAACTGCTGGTTTGGCTCGGTAAAGGACTGGGCTTCGCAGCACGAGATCCCATGCTATACAACTGACAATATCAATGATGAAGAATGGGTGGACAGGATAAAATCATGGAAGCCCGATGTTCTTTTTTCCTTTTATTATCGAAAAATGATTGGGAAAAACATCCTGGCCATTCCGAGGCTGGGTGCCCTGAATTTACACGGATCGCTTCTGCCCGCCTACCGTGGGAGGTGTCCCGTTAACTGGGTGCTGGTTAAAGGGGAGGAAAAAACCGGTGTCACGCTTCATTTCATGGTTGAAAAGCCGGACGCGGGTGATATTGTCGGGCAGAAAGACGTATTGATTGATTTTCAAGACACCGCCCGGACGCTGTAC
>JAQVLL010000002.1 GCA_028704195.1 Smithellaceae bacterium | reverse complement strand
GTTGGCTCGTCGGCAACCAGAATGGTCGGATCGGTAACGATGGCTCGCGCAATGGCGACACGCTGCTGCTCCCCACCGGACATTTCACCGGGATAATGGTCCATCCGATGCCCCAGTCCCACCATCGAAAGGGCCATTTCGGCGTGTTCACGGCGCTGGTTTTTGGACAGTGTAGTGAGATGAAGCGGCAGTTCGACATTTTCCACGGCTTTGAGAACGGGAATCAGATTGTAAAACTGAAAAATGAAACCGACAGAATTGGCTCGCCACGCGGCCAGCTCCGTCTCCGACAGATTGGTTATGTCGATATCACCGACATGGATGGTTCCCTCATCCGCCTTGTCAATGCCCGCGATCAGGTTCAAAAGCGTCGTCTTGCCGGAACCGGATGGCCCCATCAGCGCCAGAAATTCTCCATCGGCTATATCAAAGGTGATATCATACAATACAGGCACTACAAGACTGTCCCGGTGATAGCTCTTGTATAAATTTTTTATTTCAACAATGGGTTTTTGGGGTTTTGTAATCATCTCATCTTTCTGGATTATCGTATCACTCGATTGGACACAGGCATCCAGCGACTTTGCATTCGATCGTATTATAAAGACCCGGCTGAATCATGGTCTGATGGATGCTTCAAGCTTTTCCCGTAAGCTACCTTTCCGCTACCTTGATCCTTGCCCCGTCCTTCAATCCTTTCGGCTGCAGCACCACGCGGTCGCCCGGTTTCAGACCTGTTTGCACTTCCTGCATGTCTCCCAGTGTGTCCCCGATGGAGATGACAGACTCCCGCACTTTATTATCCTGGGCCAGATAAACGATTTTTTTGCCGTCACGGCTGACCAGCGCGGCCTTATTCACGGCCAGTCTGGGCTGAAGTTCACCGGCGGCCAGTTCCCGGGAAAGAAAGGACACCTTGGCGCTCATATCCGGCAGCATCCGTGAATCAATATCCAAAAACCGCACTTTGACTAAAACAGTCGCCTTGGCACGGTCGACGGTCGGCACAATGGCGTGCACTTCTCCGCGGAAACGTTTTTCGGGCAGGGCGTCGAGCTGAATATCACAGGGCTGGCCGACTTTAATTTTTGTAATACTGGTTTCCGACACATCGGCTTCAACCTGCAGCGAATCCATATCGGCCAGCGTGACGACAGCGGCCTTGGAAGTGCTTGACGCACCCAGCGGCGTGACAATATCGCCCACGTCTGCATTCTTAGTCAGCACCACGCCGTCAAATGGCGCGCGGATCAACGTGTAATCGAGATTTGCTTCGGCCCCCGCAAGGGCGGCCGCCGCCGAATCCGCAGCTGCCAAGGCCGCTTTCACAGCCTCATGGGAACGCAGATACCGGGTATTGATCGTATCGTATTCCGATTGAGAGATATAGCCATTCTTGATCAGTTTCAGGTAACGCGCGTGCTCCTTCTGCAGATTATCCCTTTCTACCATGGCCTGTTTGAGCATGGCTCTGGAATTGGCGAGATTAGCCGCGACCTGGTCCTTTGCGGCAACCACATCGGAGCTTTCCATCCGGGCCAGGATTTGTCCCTTTTTCACAATGCTTCCTTCTTCGACCAGCAGAGCAGTAAGCCTGCCGGTCATTTTGGAAGCCACTGCCGCTTTACGCTGGGCAACAATGTAACCGCTGGCATTCAGTACAGACAATGACTGCGATGGATAAACCAGTGAGACCGTGGTCACATCCACCGTGCTGGTCGGAGCGATAATGCCCGCATGATATAGAAGAATAGCGGCGATCACCAGGACAACCAGGGCCGCAATAATAAAGGGCTTCTTTTTGCGGTCGGCCAGGACACTTTTTTTATCGGATTTGTCAATTTTAAGCTTGCTCAAATCTTCCTGCGGCATATTTTTCCCACTTTGAGATGATTGAAAGCATTTTTATTGTTCTTAACAGAACTTTTCTGAATTTTCCATGAGTATAAAAGGATCCGGCCGTAGGACAAAACCCCTCCTGATGCCCCATACACAAATGCCCTTCCCGTGGTGAGAAGGATACCCGGCCGGCCACAAAACTTCGTCCTCTTCAACACCTCGCCGTCCGGGCATTAACGTCTTTACCGTCTTGACAACCGCCTGATACATCGATAAGGTACAATTAATAATTATCAATAATTAACGCACTGCAAGGAGAATCTCTATGGATACACAAACCGGTGATGATCAAACCGCACAGTGGTCCGACTGGCAAAAGCATCTGGGCGAATACATGGTGGATTCCCTGCAGCGGTCCATCATTTTCACGGATATTTTACGCAAAAGAGGCAACAATTACATCAAACATCTCCGCAGCGGCCAGCCGCCGGTGCTGACGTATAATTACGAAATGATCCTTAACGCCAAGAATTTTGAACGACCCGCCAATTACGCACTGGTCAAAATTTCCGACCGCCGCCGCGCCGACATCCAAAAGGTTGTCGACGATCGCCGGGACAAGATCAGGGAACGGGTAACAAGGCCAAAACGGCCCATTGTGATTATTGATCCCCGCGCCGGCCACGGTCCCGGGATCGGCGGGTCCAAGCGCGATTCGGAAATCGGCATGGCGCTCGAACACGGCCACCCGGTTTATTTTATCCTCTTTTATACGGACCCTATCCCCGGACAGACCATGGCGGATGTGATTGAAGCCATCGAAACGTTCATTGAGAAAGTGGTCGAATTACACCCTGAAGCAGACGCCCCGGCCATTATAGGTAACTGCCAGGCGGGTTGGGCAGCGGCACTGGCTTGTGCGGACCGACCCGATGTCGCGGGACCATTGGTGCTGAACGGCGCGCCCTTGTCTTACTGGAGCGGAGTCGAAGGAGTCAATCCCATGCGCTACAAAGGCGGTCTGTTAGGCGGCGTCTGGGTCAATTCCTTTTTCAGTGATCTTGGCAACGGAGTTTTTGACGGCGCCAACCTGGTTCTGAACATGGAGCTGCTCAATCCGTCCAACACATTCTGGACCAAGCAGTACAATGTTTATTCGCAGGTGGATAAGGAGGAGGATCGATATCTCAACTTTGAAAAATGGTGGGGCGGTTTCTTCATGATGAACACCGACGAAATCCACTATATCGTCCGAAACCTTTTTGTCGGCAACAAACTGGAACAGGGACAGCTTGAGCTGCAGGAAGGTCAGAAGATCAGCCTGAAGAATATCGAAAGTCCGATTATTGTTTTCGCATCGCAGGGTGACAACATCACCCCTACCCAGCAGGCGCTCAACTGGATTCCCCGCGTTTATTCCTCCGTGGAAGACATCAAAAGGCATGGGCAGGTCATCATCTACATTGTCCATGAAAAAATCGGCCATCTGGGAATTTTTGTTGCGGGATCCGTAGCCAAAAAAGAACACAACGAGATCATTGGCAATTTTGACATGATTGATTTCTTGAGCCCCGGCCTTTACGAAATGGTGATCGAAGGCGATGTCATGAGCGGCAAATTCACCACTCATTTTGAGCCGCGGACATTTGCGGACATAGCCGCCTATGATGACGGAACAACAGACGAAACAGATTTCAGTGTGGTGGCAAAAATATCCGAAGCCAATGATAACGTCTATCAACTGCTCGCGCGTCCGTGGGTAAAATTCTGGACCACGGAGCTTTCCGCGGAAGTCATCCGTTATCTGCATCCGCTCCGCCTCCAGCGTTACCTGTTTGCCGACATCAATCCCTTGATGCGACCGCTTAAAAATATCGCATCGATCACGCGGCAGAACCGAAAGCCCGCGGCGACAGACAACCCCTTTAACGCCATGGAGAAATCTATTTCCGAATATGTCGAAAATGTTCTTGATATTTATCGCGACTATCGTGACTTAAGCCAGGAGCAGCTGTTTAAAAATATTTACGGCAGTGATTGGCTGAGGCGTTTATTCCCGCCTGCACCGCAAGAACCGTCCAGAGAGCTGCCGGAACATGAGCGCGCTGATTACGACAAGCGCCTGCTGGCGATGGAAGAAGGAGGTTTGGCCGCCGGTTTAATACGAGTGTACGTGGCCATTGCCAAAATCGGTCAGCACGTGAAAAGACGGCATTTTGAAATCGGCAACGAAATCGCCAGAACTCACAAGGTCCTCAAGAAACTGAGTGCACCACAATTTAAAAAAATTATGCATGAGCAGGTCGCTATCCTTCAGGCTGACGAGGATAAAGCGTTCAATACCTTATCGGTCCTGATCAAGGACAAGGACGACCGATTTGAGGCCCTCAGCATTGCCCGCAGACTCTGCCTGGTGGACGGACCATACGACGACGATGAAAAGGCCATGCTCGAGAGAATCAAAAAAGGATTGAAACTGTAGGGTGTATACAAAATAAACATCTTTCATTTTGAATATCATCATCGACGCGGTTTTAGAACCGCATCGATTTATTGATCCATGATGGGATGCCGCTGCAGATGCTTCGGTACCCCGACGATCTGAGATGACTTGCCTGCCCGCAGCAGATGACCGGGAAGGCGCATTCTGGCCATTTGCTCTGCCATACGGACACAATCCAGAAGCTTTTCAAGATCAACTCCCGTCGGAATGCCCATTTCTTCAAACAGATGGACCAGATCTTCCGTCGGCACATTCCAGCTGCCGACGTCCATTTCGCTTACCCCGTAAGGTGTCGCACTCATCCCGCCCAGTGACGTGTCAAAAACGCGGATACCCGCATCATAGGCGGCCATGCAGTTGGCAATCGCCGCTCCTCTCGTGTTGTGAAAATGCACAGCCAGATTGATGTCAAGCTGCAAGTCCAGCAGGACGCGGAGCATCGCTTGAACCGACCTGGGATTTGCCATTCCGGTGGAATCGACCAGCACAACTTCGGAGGCTCCCATGTAACTGAGTTTTAACACCAACTGCACGATGTCTTCTGGGCTGATTTTACCCGTGTAAGGGCAGCCGAAGGCGGTCATCATGTAAGCGCGGACACTGCGTGAGTTTTTTACCGCCGTATCCAGTATGGAGGGGAGCATTTTATTGAGGCTTTCTTTCAGCGTCCTGCCGATATTCAGTTTGTTGAATGTGTCGCTTGCCGAAATAAGAATCAGGATTTCATCGATTTGCGTTATCATCGCGCGGCGGCAACCGATTTCATTCGGAACAAGCCCCACATAGGTCACACCCTGTTTTTTGGAAATGCCCGTGATCAGTTTTTCTGCATCGTAGCCCAGGGGCAAAAGACGGGGGTGCATGAAAGATGCACACTCGATTTTCCTGAGACCTGTTTCGGACAATTTATTGATATATTTTATTTTATCTGTTGTAGATAAACCTTTGCAGATCTCCGGCAGACCGTCCCGCGGAGATACTTCCACGATGGTAACCTGCGCATCATTCTTCCTGAAAGATTTGCCTGCCGATGCCCGATTTTCATTCATGGTCATAGGGTCCCACGTCAAATAATGTAATTTTTTGCATAAGTCATTCCAGTTTTGATTACTGTTTATCCAATCCGTATTCTTTCAGTTTCAGGTAAAAGGTCCTCCTGCTGATCCCCAGCATTTTAATGGCCGCCGACTTGTTTGGGGCAATGGTTAACGCTTCTGTGATCAGTTTACGTTCCAGATCGCGAATCGATTCGACAAGGTTATACGATGCGGCCACACCGCCAGGAACTATCCTTCCATGATTTTGCGGCGTGTCCGGTCCGGAAAAAAGAAATTTCGGCAGGGACGACGGATCAATCAAAGGCGATTGAGCCATATTCACAGCATAGCTTACAACCCCTTTGAGTTCCCGTACATTTCCCGGCCAGTGATATCCTTGAAGGACCCTGAAAGCATCAGGAGAAAATTTGTATTTTTGCTTTCTTGCGAAATCGTGGCTTTTCAAAAAATAATCAACCAGAAGCGGGATGTCTTCAATGCGTTCACGAAGCGGCGGGAGCAGAATCGTGAAGGGATTCAAACGAAAGAAAAGGTCTTCACGAAATTTTTTCTCTTCAATCAAACCGGCAAGATCCTGGTTGGTTGAAGAAATAATCCGCACGTTCACCCTGATGTTTTTCATCCCGCCGACTCTTTTGAAGGAACCGGATTCTAGCACACGCAATAATTTGGACTGGACGGATAAAGAGGAATCGCCGATCTCATCGAGCAGAATCGTCCCTTCATGCGCCTCATCGAAATAGCCTTTTCGGCCTTCGGCGCGCGCTCCGGTAAAGGCGCCCCGTTCATATCCAAAAAGCTCGCTTTCGATCAGGCTGTCCGGAATGGCTGCGCAATTGACATCGACCAGCGGCTTGTCCCTGCGGCTGCTTCTCTGGTGGATGGCCCGCGCCAGAATTTCTTTCCCCGTACCGCTTTCCCCGATAATGAGAACCGATATGTCCGATTGAGCGGCCCGCTGGGCGGTCATCAGGGCATCCCGAAAAGCAACATTGGCGCCGATCAGTTCGTCAAATGCCGCTCCCAGCTTCTCCCCTGCGGGATCCTTCCTTGCAACAGCCGGACCAACGGTTTCATTTTTTTTATATTTGCGCTGATGGCTCATGCCCGTCATACTGAATACAATCCATATTGTTTATTTAATATACACTATAAATTATATTGTATACAATAAATACATTTTTGTCAAATATGTCAGCTAAAACGGATTCGCATGGATGGTCCATCCCGGTGTTGCACATATAAAGATCATTGGCAGGACAGTCCCAGACGCCTGTTCGGTAATGCATAAATCCATGAACATTCACTGGTATGGTATTTGCTAAGTAAATGGAGTAAAATAGCCCCGTTTACATTCATAAAAAAAGGAGACCCTAAGCATGTCAGAAGCTGTACGTTTTTCAAAAGAAGGAAACATAGGGATCATTACCGTTAACAACCCGCCGGTAAACGCCCTGTCCCAGGCCGTTCGTGCCGGAATCAAGGCAGGTCTGGAAAAAGGCATTGCTAACGACAGTGTTTCGGCCATGATCATCCTGTGCGAGGGACGCACTTTTATTGCAGGCGCCGATATCCGGGAGTTCGGCAAGCCGGCCATGGAACCTTATTTGCCGGATGTCTGCCAGTTCATCGAGGATTCTCCCAAACCGGTCATCGCTGCAATTCACGGAACGGCACTGGGCGGAGGCCTTGAAATTCCCCTGGGCTGTCATTTCCGGATAGCCGTGTCATCCGCAAGGGTGGGCCTGCCCGAAGTGAAGCTGGGACTTCTGCCCGGCGCGGGTGGAACGCAGCGGCTGCCCCGTGTGGCCGGAGTGCAGGCAGCGCTGGAAATGATCACCTCCGGTGTTCCTGTACCGGCGACCCGGGCCAAAGAAATGGGCATTCTCGATGCAATCATTGAAGGTGACCTGAAAGCAGAGGCGCTTACCTTTGCTAAAAGAGTGATTGACGAAAAACGTCCTGTCCGCAAAGTGAGCGAACGACAGGCCAGAGTCGATTCCCCTTCTGTTTTTGACGATTTTGCCAAAGCCAATGCCCGCAAATTCCGTGGCGCCATCGCCCCGTACAAATGCATCGAAGCTGTCAAAATCGCCACCGAGCTCCCCTTTGCCGAAGGCATGAAACGGGAGCGTGCCATATTTCTGGAATTGCAGGCATCAGACCAGTCCAGAGCGCTGCGTCATGTTTTCTTCTCCGAACGTGAGGTTGTCCGCATACCGGGGCTGCCCGATGATCAACCGACACGGGAAGTCAGGTCCGTGGGCGTGCTGGGCGCGGGTACGATGGGCGGCGGCATTGCCATGTGCTTTGCCAATGCCGGGATCCCCGTTGTCCTTCTGGAAGTCAAACAGGAATTGCTGGAGAAGGGTCTTGCCGTCATCAGGAAAAACTACGCGAGCACCGTTGCCAAAGGCAAAATCAAGCAGGAAATTATGGATAAGCGCTTATCGCTGATTACACCGACCCTTTCCTATGACGACCTGAAGAATGTTGACCTGGTCATCGAGGCGGTTTTTGAAGACATATCTGTAAAGAAAGAAGTCTTTGGCAAACTTGACGCCATCTGCAAGCCCGGAGCCATTCTTGCTTCCAATACATCCTATCTGAATATCGACGAAATCGCAGCATCTACCAAAAGGCCGCAGGACGTCATGGGTACGCATTTTTTCAGCCCCGCCAATGTGATGCGTCTTCTGGAGAACGTGCGCGGCGCAAAAACGTCGCCCGACGTTTACGCCACCGCCATGAAAGTGGGCAGGGCCATCGGCAAAGTGCCGGTTCTGGTCGGCGTCTGCGACGGATTTGTCGGCAACCGCATGCTGGCCAGGCGCACCCGAGAATGCGGTTTCATGCTTGAGGAAGGCGCACTACCATGGCAGATCGACAAGACCATCTACAACTTCGGGTTCCCCATGGGCCCTTATGCCATGGGCGACATGGCCGGCCTGGATATCGGCTGGCGAAACCGTAAGGCCAAATTCGACTCGTTGACCCCACGGGAAAAAGCATGCAACATCATCGACAAGATTTGCGAGATGGGGCGTTTCGGACAGAAGACGTGTTCCGGCTTCTATCAATACGACGAAAAGCGCAATGCAACGCCCGATCCGATGATTGAAGAACTCATCATCAGGCATTCTCAGGAAGTCGGGATCCCCCGCCGCACCATCACCGATCAGGAAATCATCGAACGGGCAATTTACTCTATGATCAATGAAGGCGCGAAAATTCTGGAAGAAGGAATCGCGGCTCGTCCACTCGACATTGACGTCGTCTGGCTCAACGGTTATGGATTCCCCGTTTATCTTGGCGGCCCGATGTTCTATGCCGATACGGTTGGCCTGAAGAAGGTTTACGATGCGATTCTGAAGTACAGGGATCTCGTCGGCGCCGAATACTGGACCCCCTCACCGCTCCTCGAGAGACTTGCCAGGGAAGGAAAGGGCTTCTACTCAAAATAAGCCTGAACGGATTACATGGACCTGAGGCAGAATCAATAAGGAAACACGTCATGGAATTTAAATATGACATCAGGGATTTAAAGTTTATTTTAAAAGAATGGCTTCCGACAGAGGAAGTCTTGTCGTGCGATCGATTCAAGGGCAATTTCACGCTTGACGATGTCGATATGCTGCTCAATGAAGGTTACAAAGTATCCAGGGAAATTGTTCATCCCATCAACGCACCGGGCGACAAGATCGGCGTCAAATTTGACAAAGGCGTTGTAACACCGGCGCCCGGCTTCAAGGAGGCATACCAATATCTGCAGCAAAACGGCTGGGGATCATCAAGTGAGTGCATTAAGGTAGAAACAGGGATGCCGCTGATGCTGTACAAGGCTAATGCTGAAATCAACACGGCAGCCTGCCCGGCACTGACTTCCTGTGTAAAGCTTACTTCGGGAGCGGCGAATTTGATTTTTCGTTTCGGCACAAAGAAGGATCAGGACATGTTTGTCTCAAAAATGCTGGGAGGATACTGGCAGGGAACGATGTGCCTGACCGAACCCAATTTCGGCTCCGATATAGTTGATATTATTACCCGTTCCTACCCCACCCATGATCCCCGCATTTGGAAAATCAAGGGAACCAAGATGTTCATCACCGCCGGCGATCAGGGCACGTGTGCAAACACCATCCACCTGGTGCTGGCAAGACCTGAAGGAGGAGCCATGGGTTCTCCTGGAATCGGTCTTTATATAGTACCCAAATACTGGGTGAATGATGACGGATCTATGGGGGACTCCAATGATGTCACTACCGTGGGGATTGAACATAAAATGGGGTTGCACGCCCAGGCAACAACTCTTTTAAATTTTGGTGATGAAGACAATTGCCGGGGCATTATGCTTGGACCCGCGCCTGACGCAAATGGATTTTCCCAGGGACTGGCCATGATGTTCCATATGATGAACGAGTCGCGCATCGGAACGGGCCATAACGCCAATACCCAGGGAGCCGCCGCCTGCTATTTTGCTTCGCAGTACGCAACAGAACGGATTCAGGGAAGACCGTTTGGTGTTAAAGGAGCCGAGCGCGTGCCCATTATCAGGCATGAAGACATTCGCCGGATGCTTTTGGATATGAAAGCCCATGTTGAAGGCATCCGCGCCATGATCTTTAAGGGATTTTACTACCTGGACATTGAGAATAATTCCCCCGATAAAGAAAAAGCGAAAAGATGCGGTTCGTTTGCGGAAATTCTGACACCGCTGGTTAAGTGTTACGGAAGTGAGGCAAGTGTCGGTGTGATCACTCAGGCGATTCAGGTACTGGGAGGTGTGGGATACACGCAGGAATATCCCGTTGAACAGTACCTGCGGGATTCCAAAATTCTTTCCATTTGGGAAGGCACTTCGTTTATTCACGCCAATGACCTGATCGGACGCAAAATGCGCATGAAAGAAGGAACTACTTTTACTGCCTGGATGCAGGACATCAGGTCCTTCATCGACGCGAACATGAATATGCCGAATTTTGAAAAAGAGATGAGTCAGTTGGACAAAGGATATCAGGCAGCGGCTGATGTAAGAGCGACCTATGATTCCTGGTACGCCGATCTGAAAAACAAACGCCGGTTGATTCCGCTGTATGCCATCCGGGCCTTGTTTGTATTCGCAAAAGTGTACGTGTCGATGTGCCTGATGGATCAGGCCAGGATTGCCGCCTCTAAGCTTGATACGTTAACAGAAGGTGAGGCGGACTACAATTACTACCAGGGAAAGATTGCATCAGCCAGGTATTACCTCAACAACATCCTGCCGGGAACACCTGTGCTGGCCGCTCTCATCAAGAGCGAAGAAGATTCTGTCCTCACCTGTCCGGAAGAAGCATTGATCGTCAGTTGATCTTTTACAACAGGAAAGGCCGGACAGGTAGAAGGAAAAAGGCAATCATAACCGGGATTGAAACGATAAATAATCCAAAGGAGCGGATATATTCCTTTAAACAATGGAAAAATATCTGCAAACAAAATATAATGACAACATCGAACAGACTGTATCTTAGGGAATGGAGATAAGATCCGTATGGCAAAACATCCATCAGGTCTTGAGGAACTTCCCCTGGGGATCGATTTACTGCATGATCCCGCCTTGAATAAAGGCACCGCCTTCACCGCTGCTGAGCGTAAAGCACTGGGACTCGAAGGATTGCTGCCGCCGATTATTTCTTCTCAGCAGCAGCAGGTTCAGCACATCATGAACAATGTCCGCCGCAAACCCAGCAACCTTGAAAAATACCTTTATCTGATCGGTCTGCAGGATCGCAATGAGCAGTTGTTCTACAAAACACTCATCGAGCACCTCGAAGAACTGAGCCCTATTATCTATACGCCGACCGTTGGACTGGCCTGCCAGGAATACAGCAAAGTTTTCCGTCGCCCCCGTGGAATCTTCATTACAAAGCATCATCGCGGCCACATCAGGAGCATTCTGCGCAACTGGCCACACAAGGAAGTTCGCATCCTTGTGGTAACAGACGGCGAACGCATCCTGGGACTTGGCGATCTTGGTTCCAACGGTATGGGAATTCCCGTGGGCAAGCTGTCACTTTACACGGCCTGTGCGGGCATCGCGCCCAACGCATGCCTGCCGGTCATGATCGATGTCGGCACCGGCAACAAAGGGCTTTGGAGTGACCCGGAATATATCGGTCTGCCGGAGGAACGCCTGCAGGGGGAGGAATACGATGCTCTCCTGGATGAGTTTATGGAGGCAGCCAGCAAAACATTCCCTCATGTCATGATTCAGTTCGAAGACTTCGGCAACAAAAACGCCTTCCGGCTGCTTGACCGTTACCGGGATCGCTACTGCATGTTCGACGACGACATCCAGGGTACAGCCGGTGTGGCACTGGCCGGGTTGTATTCGGCACTGTGCATGACCGGCGGTAAAATGACCGACCAAAAACTGGTGTTTCTGGGAGCGGGAGAGGCTGCCCTGGGGATCGGAAATCTGGTAGTCACCTCCATGATTAATCAGGGTCTTTCTGAAAATGAAGCCCGTGGCCGCTGCTGGTTTGTTGATTCCCAAGGACTGGTTGTCGAGAGCCGAACGGACCTTGTGCAGCACAAAAGCCGCTTTGCCCACGACTTTCCCTTCCATCGCGATCTTTTCTCCGCGGTCAATGCCATCAAACCAACCGCCATCATCGGAGCATCAGGGCAGTCCGGGGCATTCACCCCGGAGATTTTACAGGCCATGGCCAAATGGAATGAACGTCCCATTGTGTTTGCACTTTCCAATCCGACCTCACGATCGGAATGCTCAGCACAGGACGCATACAGCCACACAAACGGACACGCGGTATTTGCAAGCGGAAGTCCCTTTCCGCCGGTCGTTATCAATGGTCAGAATTTTATTCCGGGCCAGGCAAACAATGTCTATATATTCCCCGGTGTCGGGCTGGGCGTTCTGGCTTCAGAATCAACCCGGGTAACGGATGAAATGTTTTCCGTGGCTGCCGCGTGCGTGGCCAAGAAAGCAACCACAGAGGATTTGGAACTGGGCAGGATTTTTCCGTCACTGTCACGCATTCGAGAAGTGTCCCTCCATATTGCGACAACCGTTGCCAGGCTGGCATTTGCCAGGCGACTCACTGCGATGAAAGAACCATCAGATTTACCGGGATTCATTAAATCAAAGATGTACAGCCCCGTCTATCAAACAGATCCGCGAGTGGAAACGGTGGCCTGAACAAAGGAAAGATACATAAGAAAACGTCAATTCATCTATCGAGGTGCGGTTTATGGAAAATGTGGTTTTTATCAGTTGCGCGCGTACGCCCATCGGCGCATACGGAGGTGCGTTCAGGGATGTGCCTGTTTACCGGCTGGCAAGCCTTGTTTTACAGGCGGCAATAAAAAAAACGGGGATCGATCCGGCCATCATTGATGATGTCATCATGGGATCGGCCTACCAGAACGGCGAGTGCGCCAACGGAGCGCGTATGGCCGTGCTTGATGCAGGCTGGCCGGACACCATCCCGGGGATCATGCTGGACAGACGCTGCTGCTCGGGGCTGGATACCATCTTTTACGGAGCCATGAAAATCCAGACAGGCAATGCCGAACTGGTCATTGCCGGCGGCATGGAATCCATGAGCCAGGGAGAATTATACATTCCCGGAGACATCAAGTGGGGACTGGGCGGGAAAAACCATGAAAAATACGGGTTCATGCCCCGCGGCCACGGAGCGCTGGCAATGTGGGGCATTCCTTTTTATGACCGTATCCAGCGCGGGCGGGTCATGTCTCAGCCCATCGCGCGCTACGGGGAACTGAGCTCGATGATGACCTGGGCTGAAACGGCGGCCAAAAGAGAAAAAATCACCCGCGAAGAAGCTGACCGCTGGGCGCTGCGCAGCCATAAGAGAGCAATCGCGGCACAGGACGCTGGCAAGTTCGCCGATGAAATTGTTCCTGTGCCCATAGGCCTTGACAAAAAAAGCGGTGAAACGGTTTACCTGAAAACAGATGAGGGACCGCGCCGGGAAACCACGCTGGAGCGCCTGGCCAAACTGAAACCTGTTTATCAGGATGGTATCTGCACCGCGGGCAATTCATCGTCGGAAAATGACGGCGCGGCCGTGGTTGTGATGGCTTCTGAAAAGAAAGCGAAAGAGCTGGGCGTAAAACCCCTGGCCTATTTTCGCTCCTGCGCTGTAGCGGCCACAGACCCCACTATTACCTACCCCGCGGTTCCGGGGGCCGTGGAAAAAGCGCTGAAAAAGATCAACGCAACCATCGATCAGATGGACCTGATTGAAGTACAGGAAGCCTTTGCCGTCCAGTGCCTTGCGGATGCAAGACTCTCGGGGATTTCCGACGAGCAGATGGATGCGAAGGTCAATGTAAACGGATCGGGCATTTCACTCGGCCATCCCATCGGAGCAACCGGCACGATGCGCCTTACCACACTGATCAACGAAATGGTGCGGTCAGATAAGCGTTTCGGACTGGAAACGATCTGTGGCGGCGGCGGTCAGGGAATATGCGTAATTATTGAACGAAAATAACATTTATCACAGGGAATGGTCGCGTGGTCTCGCACCACCTTCAGGTGGTCAGGTTATTCAAACCCTTCCCTATGCTTTAGGGATTGCAGCGCAGACCAAGGGTCTGCTCGCAATGGCAACAGGAAAAAGCCTCGGAGGATAAACAATATGAATTTCGCATTAACAGAAGAACAAACGATGATTCAGGACACGGCCAGAAGTTTTGCCGAAAAAGAGATCGCGCCGCATGTAGAGGAAGATGAGAAAAATCATTTCTGGCGCAAAGAAATATTCGACAAGATGGCCGAGCTGGGTTTTTTCGGCTTCTCCATCGACGAAAAGTACGGCGGCAATGGCATGGGCTTCCTGGAAGGTGCTCTGGCTATTGAACAAATCGCCAAAGTGCACACCTCTTGGCGGATGGCCTTCAACATGCAGTGCTGGGGCCCTGCGCTGACCATCCAGAAATTCGGCACCCAAGAGCAGAAGCAGCATTATATTCCAAAATTCGTCAGCGGTGAATACATCGGCAGCTTTGCCATGACCGAACCGGATATCGGCTCCGACGTCGCTTCAATGAAATGCCACGCTGATGATAAAGGCGATTACTATCTGCTCAACGGAAACAAAATGTGGATCACCAACGGAACCGTCACCAATCACGGTCTGCTGTATGTTAAAACCGATAAGGACGCGGGCGCCAACGGTATCAGTTGCTTTATCATGGACTACAGCCTTCCCGGCGTTACCCGAAAAAAAATCAACGATAAAGTCGGACTGTGGGCAGCCGACACGGCAGAGATCACCTTTGAAGATGTAAAAGTACCCAAAAGCCTTCTTCTTGGAAAGCTCAACCGCGGGTTCCAGATGTGCATGACGCAACTCAATTCCACACGCCTGGGCTGCTCCGCGGGCGCACTGGGCCTTTCCGGCGCGATCCTGGACGCCTCTGCAAAATACGCTACGGAGCGCTGTCAGTTCGGAAAGCAGATCGGCAGGTACCAGCTGATTCAGCAGCAGGTTGCGGAAATGAAAGTCGGACACGAAACCCTGGCGGCGCTGGTGTACAAGGCTGCCTGGCTCAAGGACAAAGGAATGCCCAACGTGATGGAAACCTCCATGTCCAAACTATACGGTGCGAAAGTTGTTGTTCACGACGCCAATGAATGCATGAAGCTGTTCGGCTCCTTCGGCTATTCCGATGAATATCCCTGCGGGCGATTCCTGCGGGACTCCAAGCAGTTCGAAACGCTGGAAGGAACATCCAACATGCACACCATGATTGTTGCCAACGCGGCAATGGGATTTGCACCAAACCGGGTTTAGCCCCGATACAGGAGTCAGCCATGAGGCAGTATTTTGAAAAAATGGATCCGCTGGGAAGCCAGCTTTCCGAAATAGAAATCGAAAACATGAGGGAAAACTGCTCAAAGATCGAAGAAATCATGAAGGCAATCGACGCCGAAGTCGAGCGTATCAAAACCGTAGGCGTCCCACTGTCCAGACTGAACGAGCGCGGCGAGATGAGCGTCTGGCAGCGCATCGAATACCTGGTGGATCCCGGGACCTTCTGCCCGCTGCACAGCATCTTTGATCCGGAGAACGAGGAATCGGGAAGCACCGGCGTCGTGGACGGCCTGGCCCGCATCCGCGGCAAGTGGTGCGTCCTCATCGGCTTCAACAACAAATGGATGGCGGGCGCGTGGATCGCGGGTCAGCCGGACAACAACCTGCGGGTCACGGACATCGCCAAACTCCTGCACATTCCGCTGGTGTGGCTGGTGAACTGTTCAGGCGTCAAGCTCACCGAACAGGAAAAAGTGTATGCAGGAAAACGGGGTCAGGGGGCCTGTTTCTATCGCCATGCAGAGCTGGAGATCATGGGCAACCCGGTCATTGCCGGTATCTACGGCACCAATCCTGCAGGCGGCGGTTACCAGTCGGTCAGTCCGGTGATTCTGCTTGCTCATAAGAAGGCGAATATGGCTGTGGGTGGCGGCGGCATCCTCAGCGGCATCCATCCGGCAGGGACCTACAATGAAACGCGGGCGGAGGAAATCATCAGCGCGACCAGGCATTTTAAATCCGTTCCGCCCGGCAGCGTTAAAATTCATTACGATGTCACCGGATTTTTCCGTGCCGTTTTTGACGAAGAAAAACAGGTGCTCGACGCCATCAGGGATTACATGGACGATCTTCCCGCATTCAGGCCGCGCTTTTTCCGCGTGGCCGAACCTGCACAGCCAAAATATCCGCCATCGGAAATTGCCTCGATTGTTCCGGTTGATAAAAAAAGTGTATATGATTTCGAGCAAGTGCTGGCAAGACTGGTCGACCGCTCCGAGCACATGGAATTCTGTCCCGGATTCGGCCCGGAAGTCTATACAGGCCTGGTGAAGATCGATGGATACCTGATAGGCGTGATCGGCAACCGGCAGGGAGCTTTCATGGAATATCCGGAGTACACCAAAGCCTATGAAGGGACGGGCGGCAGGCTCTACCGCCAGGGTTTGATCAAGATGAGTGAATTTGTCACATTGTGTTCCCGAGATAAAATTCCTGTCATCTGGATTCAGGACACCAGTGGCATTGACGTTGGTGATGATGCGGAAAAAGCAGAGCTGCTAGGCCTCGGACAATCCCTGATTTATTCCATTGAAAATTCCCAGCTGGCAATGATGCTCATCGTTCTGCGCAAAGGCAGCGTGGCCGGCTATTATGTCATGGGCGGACCGGTAGCCAACAACAACAATGCCTTCTCGCTGGGTACGGCGGCGACAGAGATCAACGTCATGCACGGAGAAACGGCGGCGGCGGCAACATACGCCCGACGCCTGGTCAAGGAAAAAGATGACGGACGGTCTTTGCAACCTACGATCGACAGGATGAACGAAATGGTTAAACATTATGATGACACGTCCAATCCGCTGTATTGCGCCCAAAAGGGCTTCGTCGACGAGATCGTGCGTTATGATCAATTGCGCAAATATTTGGTAGGCTTTGCCAACTGCGTTTATCAAAATCCGCGCTCCATCTGTCCACAACATCATCTGATTCTTCCGCGCATGATCCGTTCACAGATCGTCAAGGCACATAAAAGAGACTGTTGAGCTATCGGATAAACCTTTATATCAAGAGCATATCATTACCATCTGCTTGCTTTTATACAATATTTTCTTGACTTTCTGACAGGTTGAGTGAAAATATAGATAAACGCGTGTTCCCCGCTGTAAGTAACCGCGGGTCGTGCCCGCCCCATCGACAAAACAACGAACCCGGAGGCGCGCCGTCAGGTCAAAAGGCAATCTGTCCGGTCGCTTTAACATGAAGGAACACATGAATACAAACGTCTTAATTGTTGATGATAATTCAGACAATTTGTACCTGCTGAAAATCCTGATGGAAAAACAGGGGTGGAACGTTCATGAAGCGCTAAACGGCAGCGTCGCCCTGAAAATTGCCCAGGATCACATGCCCGACCTCATCGTCTCGGATATCCTGATGCCGGTGATGGACGGATATCCCTTATGCCAGCACTGCAAAGCGGACCAAAAACTCAAAAATATCCCATTTGTCTTTTATACAGCGACCTACACGGAACCAAAAGACGAAAAATTTGCCCTGGCGCTCGGTGCGGACCGGTTCATTATCAAGCCGGAGGAACCGTCAACCCTGATTAATATCCTGATCGAACTGCTGGAAGAAAAGAATACTGAAAATTTCGTGGCGGCAAGACCCCTCGGCGAAGAAATGGAGTTTTTCCGACGCTACAATGAAATTCTTTTTCACAAACTTGAAAAGAAAATACTCGACCTGGAAATGGCGAACCAGGAGTTCAAGGAGCTGGAGGAGAGGTATCGCCTGAATTTTGAAAATATCACCGATGTTATTTTTTCCTTCGACACGAATCTCAACATATTAAGCATGTCTCCGAGCGTGGAGAAAATACTGGGATATAAAGCGCAGGATTTCATCGGTTGTCCTCTTTCTGAAATAGGATCCATCCTGTCACCACAATCTCTGGAAAAGGCCATCAATCATCTGGACCAGATATTCAAAGGCTCAATTCTTCCGCCTTCTATTTATGAATTTATCGGCAAGGATGGCACCCTGACCGTTGGTGAAGTAAGCGGCTCCCCTTTCATCCGTAATGGAAAAGTTGCCGGCATTGTCTGCGTTGGCCGAAACATCACCAGACGTAAGAAGGCAGAAGATGCCCTTCGGGAAAGCGAAGAAAGATTCCGCATTCTCACAGAATCTTCTCCAACGGCTATCCTCTTGTTTCAAAACGACAGATGGATCTATGCGAATCCCGCCGCAACGGCAATCACGGGCTACCCAAATCAGGAACTCCTGTCCATGAACTTCTGGGATGTCGTTCATCCCGATGACAGACAATCGGTCATGGAACGGGGACAAAAGCGACAGCAGGGCATGCCCGTCACCCGGCGTTACGAATTCAGAATTCTCTCTAAAGACAAGACCGTCAAGTGGGTCGACCTTTCGGGAGAGACTATTGTTTATAATGGAAATCCTGCCGGGATCATTTCGGTTCTGGAAATCACAGAACGGAAAAAAATGGAAGAGGAGCTCAAGCAGGCAGAAGAAAACTTTCGGCGTTCCCTTGAAGATTCTCCTCTCGGAGCCCTTATTATTGTTGAAACGGGGAAGATGATGTATGCCAACCGGGCGCTTCTGGATATTTATGGTTGTAAAAGCCTGGAAGAACTGGAAGCAATTCCAGCAAAAGATCGCTACACACCTGAGAGTTTTGCTGAACACGAAGACCGGAAAGCTAAAAGGAAGAAAGACCGGTATGTGCCGTCCGAATACGAGGTCAGCATTGTGAGAAGAGACGGGGACATCCGGCATCTGCGGGTTTTTCGCAAGGAAGTTCTGTGGAGCGGCAATCGACTGTTCCAGGTCCTGTACAACGATATTACCGAGCGGAAGCTGGCGGAGGAGTACCAGAAGAGTATGCAGGAGCGCCTGCAGCGTGCGGAGAAGATGGAAGTTTTGGGAAGGATGGCGGGCAAGGTGGCGCACGACCTGAACAATGTTCTGGGAGCTCTGACCGGATATTCGGAGCTGCTGTTGATGCAACTTCCCGAGGGTCAGCGGGCAAGGACCAACGCCGAAAAGATCATGCAGTCCACCCAAAAAGGGGCGGCCATCATCCAGGACCTGCTCACGATGGCCCGGCGGGGGGTCACGGCGACGGAGATTATCAATCTGAACTCGGTGATTGCGGGATTTTTCAAGACGCCGGTGTTTGAGGGGATGAAGGAGCAGTACCCGCGGGTGGTTATCCGGACAAACTGTGACCCGGATCTGATGAATATCAAGGCGTCTCCCGTCCATATGGAAAAAATGCTAATGAACCTGTTGTCCAATGCGGTGGAGGCGGTTCCCGATGCGGGTGAGGTATCCATCCGGACCGAGAACCGGTACCTGGACCGGGACATCCGAGGGTACGAACGGATTGAGGAGGGGGATTATGTTGTTTTGACCGTATCGGACACGGGGACGGGGATTGAGGCCGAGAATCTCGACAAGATCTTTGAGCCCTTTTACACAAACAAGGGGATGGGAAGAAGCGGCACCGGCCTCGGGTTGTCGATCGTCTGGGGTACCGTAAAGGATCACGACGGCTATATTGAAGTGCAGTCTAACGTTGGCAAGGGTACTACCTTTACGCTATATTTTCCGGTGACACGGGAGGGGATGACCCTGCCCAGGCAGAAGACCCCCCTGGAGCGATACCGGGGCAGGGGGGAATCCGTTCTGGTGGTGGATGACATTGCCGAGCAGCGAGACGTGGCCTCCGGATTGCTGGCGCAGATGGGGTATCAGGTTCATACAGCTTCCGGGGGGGAGGAGGCCGTGGAATACCTACGGGAGAACCGGGCGGACCTTCTGGTTCTGGACATGATCATGGCGCCGGGAATTGACGGGCTGGAGACCTATCAAAGGATTCTGCAGATCCATCCGAAGCAGAAGGCGATTCTGGTAAGCGGTTTTTCCGAAACCGACCGGGTCCGGGAGGCGCAGCGACTCGGGGCCGGAGCCTACATCAAAAAGCCCTATACCATGGAAACCATCGGAATGGCTATCCGGGATGAACTCAACCGCTAAACATTTCCCTTGACATGAATCATTTAATTATCCTAAATTTTAAGGGTAACAGATTTACCCATCTTCATCCAGAAGAACTTCATCTATCATTCGGCCACATATCAGGTGAAGTCACAAATGAGTAGAGAGGGTTCAGTTGGCAGACTGAATATTTTTTAAATCAAAAAATATCATGTACAAAAAGGAGGTCTCCATGAAAAAGTCACTTGTTGCATTACTGAAAGGAATTGTTCCAATCATCTTTGCCCTTATCCTTGTTGTTGCCGTCTCCGGCTGCCAGAAAGAAGAGGGGGCAATGGAAAAAGCAGGCGAACAAATTGATCAAAGCGTTGAAGCGGTCAAAGAAGGTGCGGAAACAACAGTTGACGCAGCAAAAGATACTGTACAGAAAGCCGGTGAAACTGTAAAAGAAACCGCGGAAACAACAGTTGACGCAGCAAAAGATACTGTACAGAGAGCCGGTGAAACTGTAAAAGAAACCGCAGAAACAACGGTTGACGCAGCAAAAGACACCGCGCAGAAAGCTGGTGAAGCGGTCAAAGAGGGTGCGGAAACAACGGTTGACACCGTTGGACAGGCAGCAGAAAAAGCCGTGAAATAATTTTTTGATGTTCCACAGCAATCAGCCGTTGCCGCTCAGTAACGGCTGATTGCTGATCGTCTTTCCAACCTCAATTTCCATCATTATCTGTCCATTCTGCCCCGACAAAAGCAATATTTCTGAATCACATGGTATTATTGAACTTTAACATGGCGTTAAAGCCCGTTACTCATACCAAGTTGCATTCAAAGGATAGCTCGACGGCACTTCGACAGGCTCAGTGACCATGCTCCGCAGGCGTATTCCGCAAGGAAGCGCAAAAAGAAGCTATTCCTTCCCTACCGGTAGTTGCCATTCTGAAATTGGCAACTACATGCGACTTGATAGCATCATGATTCTTCTCTGCGTGCTTTCATCTGGCGGCGCGTGGCGTCAAGTTCCATTTTGCGCAAACGGACATTATGCGGTGAAACTTCCACCAGTTCGTCTTCGGCAATAAACTCAATGGCCTGATCCAGCGATAAAATCCTGGGCGGTCGCAAAATCACGGTGGCATCTGACGTCGAAGCTCTCATGTTAGTCAGTTTCTTTTCCTTGACGATGTTCACGTTTATATCCTGGGTGCGGTTCCGCTCGCCGAC
Source organism: Smithellaceae bacterium (assembly GCA_028704195.1). Classification (GTDB taxonomy): domain Bacteria; phylum Desulfobacterota; class Syntrophia; order Syntrophales; family Smithellaceae; genus UBA8904. The sequence goes on along the minus strand of JAQVLL010000002.1, from coordinate 3,264 downwards.
GATCATGCCCGCGTAGACATCGGTGCCAACAGCCACAATCATTTCTCCGCGATCCTCCATCGCGAAACTTGCATAACCTGTTACGCGACCGGCACGGTCAGCCACCAGCGCTCCTGTACTGCGCTGCGGGATCAGACCGGACCACGGAGCGTAGCCTTCCAGAAGTGAATTCATTACACCACCCCCCTTGGTATCCGTTAAAAATTGACTCCTGAAACCGATCAGGCCCCTTGACGGAATCAGAAATTCCATGCTGACCCGACCGCTACCTTTATTAACAAGGCTCTCCAACCTCCCCTTGCGGATGGACAGCTTTTCCGTGATTCTTCCGACAAACTCTTCAGGAATGTCTAAAAATAACCTTTCCACCGGCTCGAGGGTTATCCCATCCTGCTTTTTTGTGATAACCTGAGGTTTCGAGACCATCAATTCATAGCCTTCGCGGCGCATGGTTTCAATGAGTACCGCCATCTGCAATTCACCTCGCCCGCAGACTTCAAACGCATCGGTTCGATCCAGCTTTCTGATTTTGATGGCCACGTTGCGCAGGGATTCTTTTTCCAGCCGTTCCAGTAAATGGCGGGAGGTTAAATATTTTCCCTCCTTGCCCGCGAAGGGGCCATCGTTGACGTAAAAGATCATGGACACAGTCGGCTCATCAACAATCAGACGCGGCAGGGCCTGCGGATTATCAAGTGAGGAAATGGTATCTCCGATCGTGACATCTTCCACCCCGGCCAGTGAAATAATGTCTCCCGACTCTGCAACGGTCACCGGTTTTTTGGTCAGTCCATAAAAAGTGTAAAGGGCGGAGAGCTTGACGCCTCCGATCATTTTATCCTGCGCGCAAAGACTGTATGATTTATTCATCTCCAGTCTTCCGCTTTGTAGACGGCCGATGGCAATCTGGCCGACATAAGGATCATAATCCAGATTGGTCACCAAAAACTGCGTGTTCGCTTCGTCATCCCCTTCAGGCTGAGGAATAAACTCAATAATAGTCTGTAGAAGCGGCTGTAGATCGGAACTGTCGTCACCTAATTTTCTGTGGCTGACACCGAGCTTGGAATTGGTGTACAAAATCGGGAAATCAATTTGATGTTCTTCAGCGCCCAGGTCAATAAAGAGATCATAGGTCTCGGAGATGACCTCCTCAATGCGGGCATCGGGACGGTCGATTTTATTGATGACCAGAATGATGGGCAGGTGCAGCGCGAGAGCCTTTTTCAACACAAAGCGGGTCTGGGGCAGCGGACCCTCACTAGCATCAACCAGAAGCATCGCACCGTCCACCATGTTGAGGCTGCGCTCGACTTCACCCCCAAAATCGGCGTGACCGGGAGTATCGACGATATTGATTTTTACACCGTTATAGTCCACAGCGGTATTCTTTGCCGCAATCGTTATCCCGCGTTCCTTTTCCAGCGCCATGGAATCCATCACTCGGTCTTCCACCGCCTGATTGGACCGAAAAACACCGGTCTGTTTAAGCATGGCATTGAGCAGAGTCGTTTTGCCGTGGTCAACATGGGCAATAATGGCAACATTTCTTAAGTGATCTTTTTTCATAACTCTCTTTCTTTTTCTCTCATCAACGTAAAATGGTTGTCGGAATAAACGAAACGAAGTGTAACCACCGGGATATCCCTGAAATGATTTGCTTTCCGTAAAGTGGGCTCTCCCATAGCAAAATCCTGATGATTTAACCAGCGATTTTTTTAAAGTGTTTTTTTCCTGCCGGCAAGGTTAATTTTCATCATCCACTATCCACTATCCACAATTTTTCCGTCCGGTCTTTACAATTCACATTAGAATGACTATAATTTTACATACGATCAATAAATCCGGCACAAAAAGGCGGCGAACATGACCTACATAAAAATTAATTTTGGCGGTAATTTTGAAGATGAATTTCAAAAAGCAGTGGATGAAATCTTTCATTTGGTAAGTCCGGCTTTTAAAAATTACGAATGCATCTGGCGCCCCAATATTGATCTTTATGAATCGGCGGATGAGATCATCGTGCTTGCTGATATGGCGGGGCTGAACAAAGACGAAATGCATATCGAGGTCAATCGGAATAAAATTAAAATCGCCGGTATTCGCAAGGCGATTCAGCTTTTGCAGAACGCGCGCTACTGCCAGGCGGAAATTCCGCACGGCTATTTCGAAAGAAACATCGCCCTGCCTTTGCCGGTGGACGCGCAGTCAGCGACGGCTTCTTACGCCGACGGCATTTTGATGGTGAGGATGAGCAAGGTGCCGGTTCATAAAGCGCATCGCGTGTCAGTTATTTCGACGAAGTAGCGGATTTTCTTTTCGACACATTAAGGAGGTAAGAATGACTCAACAAAACGGGTCTGAAAATAAAAATACGTTCAATATTCCGGAAGTGATTCCGATCCTTCCGCTGCAAAATGTAATGGTGTTTCCCAAAACCATGATTCCGCTGGAAGTAACGGGAAGTGCATCCGTACTGGTAGATGAAGCCATGACCAAAGATCGTCTTGTAGGTCTGATCATGTCTAAAAAGGAACCGGAAACACCGAACCAGTATAAAAAATACGACATGCATGAAGTGGGTGTCTGCGCGGTTATTCTGAAAATGGCCAAAACAACGGAAAACCGCACACAGCTTCTCTTGCAGGGACTCAGCCGTTTTTCGATTGATGAACTTATTGAAGGAAAGTCTTACCAGCAGGCACGCATTAAACTGCTGGAGGAAAAAGACGTCAAGGATCTGGAAACCGAAGCGCTGATGTCCAATCTGCTGGCCCTTTTCGACCGCATCTTAAAGCTCTCGCCGTTTTTGCCTCCGGAGTTCGGGCCCATGGCCAAATCCATAACAGAGGCGGGTACCCTGGCCGATCTTATTGCGTCGATTATCAACGCACCGGTGGAAGAAAAGCAAAAAGTCCTGGATACTGTCGACGTGAAGCAGCGACTCAAAGAACTGACCCGCATGGTGAACCACCAGATGGAAGTTCTTGAACTGGGGAACAAAATCCAGACCAAGGTCAAAGACGACATCGACAAAAGCCAACGCGAATACTACCTCAGGCAGCAGCTCAAAGCAATCAAACAGGAACTGGGTGAAACCGACGAGAACACGGTGGAAACCGACGAATACCGCAAGAAGATCGAAGAAAAAGACCTGCCGGAAGAAGCAAAAAAAGAGGCGATGAGAGAACTGGATCGTCTTTCCCGAATGCACCCGTCTTCGGCTGAATACACCGTATCATCGACCTACCTCGAGATCGGAAG
>JAQVLL010000128.1 GCA_028704195.1 Smithellaceae bacterium | reverse complement strand
AAGCCGACGGAATGTGATCTCCCCTTCTCCACGAACAATGAAATTGATAAGAGCAGCATCAGCCGAAACAGCGATTTCCTCCGGCACAAGAGTTGCGTGGTAACCGCCCAGAGCGATTTTGACATCTGGGAGTATGGTTTTGATAAACCGGATAAGACTAACGCAGGTATCATACTGCCAGGTCATTGTTGACAAGCCTATGATGTCCGGCTTGATGCTGGTTAATGTATGGGTAAGATACTTTTTGATGGAAGAACGCTTACGAACAAGATCGATTAAGTAAACGTCATGGCGTTCGTCGATATTGCCGCCGACACAAGCTATCCCATGATTCGGCATGTGAATCGCTTCTTCGTGAAGCATGATCGGCGCAATGTCCGGCATGGCAATTAGTACGACTTTCATGACCGTCTACCGAGATTGATAATATTTTTCCAGTCTATACTTGGCTTGATATACACCATCCAATGACGTTTTTTAAATAACCCTGGTTTCTTGGGACGAAGAACAGGGGTGATCTGTGTAAATCTGATCTAGATTAATGTTCAGGCAGCAACCTGTTCCCGCTTTTGACCGTCTTAATAAAACATACTCGGCGTCTTCTTGTCAAAACTTTGATGCCACTTCTTTGCATTTCAAAAAACGCAAGCCCAGGTAATATGTTACCCTCGGGGTATAATTCTTCTATTTTTACTTAATTAAAGTATGCTACCGGCCGGTAAATAGTCCCCTACCGGTCCGTTACTAACCGGAGAGCAATTGGAGGATGTTCGGCGAAGAATCTGCGAATAGAGACGGATCCCCTGACACGTGTGCACTGAGGGAAAAACTGAAATGAGTTATCCGGGATTTCTGCACAACTGATCGGGTAGTCTTTGAGGTGTATTCAGGACACACGGTAAACGTTGATTTTGTTGCCGGAAGTGGCAATATAGTGTCAATATTCCACATTATGTAAATAGCGTCTTTCGATCACATAAATGTAAGTTGTTGATTTTATTATGGCTGGGGAACAAGGATTCGAACCTTGATTAACGGAGTCAGAGTCCGGCGTCCTACCATTGAACGATTCCCCAGCAGGATCACGTTGAAAACGCTTTACTCTTCCGGATGATACCCGTTTCGAGCGGGGGTGACTATAATGCGATTGATTTTTTATGTCAACAAATTTTCTGTTAAAAAGGATAAAAGTGAGTATCTGAGAAAAGATGGGATGTCTGCTGAAAGCATTTAATTTTATCAGGCATGGCTGGCTATTCATTTTGTCAATTACTTCATTTTCTCCTGATAAATCAATAAAATTTTAACTTAAGTCAAATTAAACCTTTTTGAAATGTTTTATAAAAATTTCCAATAGTGGTATTAGTCAACTTCGATGTCCGTTGTTCAAACATTAAAATATCTTTTTTACGGCAGGAAAGGAGCGAATCATGGTTGAGAATATCACGGAAATAAGCAATCTGACCGATGTCTTAAAGCTTAAAGACGTGGCTGCCTACCACGAACACTCTGTGGTCAGCCGAGAAATCATCAGGAAACCGGCAGGAACGATGACCGTCTTTGCTTTCGATCAGGGGGAGGGGTTAAGTGAACATACCGCTCCTTTTGACGCAGTGGTTTTCCTGCTTGAAGGTGAAGCCGAAATTACCATCGATAAAAAACCCTATTCGGTTAAAGAAGGAGAAATGATCATCATGCCGGCCAATAAGCCCCACGCGCTTAAAGCCATGACAAAATATAAAATGCTGCTGGTGATGATCAAATAAATAAAACCATAAAGGGGGTGCGGTATGAAATTTGAGATAGTTCCAAACGTTTATTGGATTGGCAAGATTGACTGGGAGCTTCGCAGATTCCACGGTGAGGAATATTCAACCCATCGTGGTTCATCGTATAACTCCTATCTTGTCGGGGATGAAAAGATCGCGCTCATCGACACAGTCTGGATGCCGTTTGCCAAGGAGTTTGTCGCCAATCTGGCCAAAGAGATTGACCTCAATAAAATTGATTATGTCATTGCCAATCATGCGGAAATGGATCATTCGGGCGCACTGCCGGAGCTGATGCGCCATATTCCAGATAAGCCTGTTTACTGCACGGCCAACGCCGTTAAATCTCTCAAAGGCCATTATCATCAGAACTGGAATTTCCAGGTGGTTAAAACCGGAGAAAAACTATCCCTGGGCAAAAAAGAGCTGGTGTTCGTAGAAGCAATGATGCTGCACTGGCCGGATTCAATGATGACATACCTGACGGATGATGCGATTTTATTTTCCAACGACGCCTTCGGCCAGCACATCGCCAGCGAACACATGTACAATGATCTGGTCGTGCAATCGGAGCTTTTTGAGGAGGCGACAAAATACTACGCCAACATTCTCACGCCGTTTTCTTTGCTGGTGACCAAAAAGATTAATGAAGTGATTGCGCTGAATCTGCCGGTCAACGCTATCTGCCCAAGCCACGGCGTTATGTGGAGGGACAACCCTCTGCAGATCGCCGAGCAGTATCTGAAATGGGCGGCGGACTATCAGGAAAATCAGATTACCCTCATTTACGACACCATGTGGAATGGTACAAGAATGCTGGCCGAAAATATCGCCAGAGGCATCAAGAAAAAAGACGACAAGGTGACGGTGAAGCTCTGTAACATCGCCCGTAGTGATATCAACGACGTGGTGACGGAGATCTTCAAGTCCAAAGCGATTCTGGTAGGTTCGCCGACGATCAACAAAGGGATACTAAACGCCACGGCGGCGCTTCTGGAAATGATCACCGGGCTCAAATTCAAAAGTAAAAAGGCCGCTGCTTTCGGCTGTTTCGGATGGAGCGGTGAGAGTATCAAGATTTTAACCGATCACCTGACCAAAGCCGGTTTTGAAGTCGTAAGCGACGGGTTCAAAGCAATGTGGCAGCCCGATGACGAAGCATTGGCGCAGGCGTGTGAGTTTGGGATGGACTTTGCGGGAAAGACATAGAAGATCATGCTTCCGGGCCGGGTTTCCCCGCCCCGGATTTTTTCACATGGCAGTCAAATTCACTTGACTTGGCGAATGAATATTAATATTGTAAAAAACAGTGCAGTGAGCGCCCATTAAGCAAGCGTCAACCATTCTTTAAACACCATTCACGGTAAGATGCAAAACCGGCGGCATCCAACTCTTCTAAAGAAATAGCACCATCACCAGATTTACAGATAAAAACAACGCATAATCATTTAACAGGTATTATTTGTCAGCGGTGAACTTCAGGTCCATTCAAAATGAAAAGTGATGAAAGGCAGGGTGGCATTTATGGCGATTTTTGAATACGGTGAGTACAGTGACAAGTATGAGGCACCGGACAATTTAGTTGAAATTTTTGAAAACAGCGCCGCTAAATACGCAAACAATCTGCTGATTGGCGAGAAAGACAGTGCCGGGGTTTATCAATGGGCAACCTATAGTCAGATTGCAACGCGTGTGAATAATTTGCGGGCGGGGCTGTCAGCGATTGGCGTTAAAGCGGGTGACACCGTCGGGATCATCGCCAATAACCGGAAGGAATGGGTGATCGGAGAGATTGCCACACAGGGTCTGGGCGCCGCTTACGTGCCCATGTATGAAAAAGAATTGGTCTCAATGTGGAAATATATCGTAAAAGATGCCGAGGTCAAGGTTCTGTTTGTTTCCAAGCCTGAAATTTTTGACAAAGTGAAAGATTTCTCCTCTGAAATTCCAACCCTCAAGCAGATCTACCTGATCGAGGGAACAGGGGAAAACACGATGGCCGGACTGGAGAAAAAAGGAGAGGGGAACCCTGTACCCTCACGAAAACCAAAGTATTCCGATGTCGCGGTCTTGATTTATACATCGGGGACCACCGGCGAACCAAAGGGCGTCCTTCTTTCTCATGGCAATCTGGCGGAAAACGTTAAGGCAGGGCTGGCCTGGTTTTTAAACTTAACCGAAAAGAGCCGGTGCATCTCCATGCTTCCCTGGGCGCACTCTTTCGGGATTACGGCTGATTTACATGCTTTTATCCTGAGAGGGGGTTCTATCGGGATTATGGGGTCGGTCGAGACGTTAATTGAAGATTTGCCCAAAATACAACCCACATTCATGATTACCGTGCCCAGGATTTTCAACAAGGTCTATAACGGGGTCTGGGCCAAGATGCGGGAAGAAGGCGGCTTAAAACTGAAGCTTTTTGAAGCAGCACTGGCGGCAGCTAAAAGCAAACGGGAAACAGGCAATGCGGGTTTGAAATATAAAATCCTGGATAAGATTGTCTTGAAAAAGATTCGAGCCCGCTTCGGAGGGTGCCTGGAAAACGCGGTCACCGGCAGCGCTCCGATGAACGTGGAAATTGCCAAATTCTTTATTGATGTGGGAATTCCAACCTATGACGCCTATGGCCTGAGCGAAACGTCTCCGGCTATTACCATCAACTCGCCTTTAATGGGAAATCGTCTGGGGTCGGTTGGCAAACCCATTAATAAAACCAAGGTTGTCATTGATCGATCACGGACAGGCGAGAACAATGATGATGGTGAGATTATTTGCTTTGGCCCCCAATGCATGATCGGGTACCACAAAAAACCGGAAAAAACTCAGGAAGTGATTGTAGAGATGAACGGGATGCGGGGTGTGCGAACGGGAGATCGGGGACGTCTGGATGATGATGGATTTTTATACATCACCGGCCGGTTCAAGGAGGAATATAAACTGGCCAACGGTAAATATATCCATCCTGATACGGTTGAACTGGAAATGAAAGTTTTACCCTGGATTTTAAATGCGGTGGTCACCGGGGCAGGCCATGAGTACAATGTGGGTCTCATTGTGCCGGATTTGAAATTACTTGAACATCTGGCCACCGAGTTGAACTTATCCGTAAAACCGGAGGACCTTTTTGATCCCGCTAATCCTGCCGGCCAAAGTTTCAAGGATTTGTTAACGGCAGAAGTCCAGAACCATCTAAAGAAAACATTGGGATCCTATGAAATTCCCCGCAAATTTGCGTTTATACTGGACGACTTTACTCTGGACAATGGCATGCTCACTCAGACCATGAAACTCAAACGAGCCGTGGTCATGGAAAAATACGGAACTATGCTGGAAGATTTATACAAAGAATGATTCTTGCGCAGAAAGGAGGGACATCCGTCTCTCCTTCCTGCGGGCGTTCTTTTTTTCGGAATGGTTGTTCGTCGACGGGTACGAATAAGAGGCAGCGTTTTTACTCGTCTTTCTTGTAATACCCCGCCCATTTCTCATCAATCTTTTGCTGAATATCCGCAATCTGGGAATCGGTAAGGAGCCTGAACCGCGACTGCGTCCGGAAATATTCATGAACCGGCACCAGCTTTCGTTTTTCAACCAGTTTTTCTGATGCCGCCGTCAACTTGAACTCGCCATTGACGATTTCGTAAAGATCATAATACCCGGTTTCAACAGCCAGTCTGCCGATCTTGATTCCGTTGCGCGGATCATAACCCCAACCCGGCGGACAAGGGATATGAATATGGAAATACTTGGTTCCCGGCAGATGCATACAGTTTTTGATCTTGTCGTAGAGATCCAGCGGATAAGCTGCCGAACAGGCGGCAACGTAGCTTAGTTTATGCGCCGCCATGATGGCCGGCACGTCTTTTTTCTGCTGGAGCTTGCCCTTGAACGGGGTGTTGGCGGTTATGGCACCGATCGGTGTTGTTCCCGATCTCTGGGCGCCCGTGTTCATATAGCCTTCATTGTCATAGCAGAAATAGATAAAGTTGTCGCCACGCTCCGCCGCGCCGGATAAAGCCTGCAAACCGATGTCGCCGGTTCCGCCGTCGCCTGCCCAGGCGGCGACCGTGGTGTGGCTATTGCCCTGTGTTTTCAGGGTGGCGAGAATGCCTGTGGCGGCGGCAGCTGTTGAGGCAAAGGTCACATTCAGGCAGGGAAGTTTTGTCGAGGCCACAGGGAAAAGTCCCTGAAGCACCGTCAGGCAGCTGGGGGGTACAACAAGCATGGTGTCTTTACCCAGAGCTTTCAGACCTACTCTGTAGGCGATGGCCAGTCCACACCCGGTGCATGCCCGTGTTCCCGGATGGACTAATTCCTCTGTCGGCAAACTTAAAATGGTGGTTTTAACCTGCATTCGATTCTCCTATAGCTTAAGGCCGATCCAGAGGGGTTCTTTGGAAACCCTTCCCTGCGTCGCTGTCCTGAACATTTGTGTCAAATCCTCTGTCCGAATATCGCGCCCGCCGATGCCCACAATGAAATTCTGAATGGACGGGAGCGCGCCTGTCCCCGCGAGATGTTCATAGAGT
>JAQVLL010000127.1 GCA_028704195.1 Smithellaceae bacterium | reverse complement strand
AATCAGGCCTGACCATTTTGCTAACCGAGCAAAATGCCCTGCGCGCCCTGCAGCTTGCCGATCGCGGCTATATCATTCAGGGAGGAAGAATTGTTCTGGAGGGAAGCGGGAAAGAACTGATGAAGAACAACCTGGTGAAAAAGGCATATCTGGGGAGATGACGATGGAAGATTATTTTTCCTACACGGCAAAATTGTTCAATCCCGACGAGGCAGTTGAGAAACCGGAAGCGCTCAAGGGTATCCGGGTTCTGGATTTTTCCCACGTCATATTCGGCCCCATCGCCGCGAGGGTTCTGGCGGATTATGGCGCGGAAGTGATCAAACTTGAGCTGCCATACTACGGCGACCTGTGGCGTCCGGCCACGTACTGGGGAAAATACTGGAAGCATTCCAATCCCATCTGGCACAACATTACCAAAAACAAATATTTTATATCGGTCAATCTGGCGCTGAAAGAATCCAAAGATCTGATCTACAAAATGGCGGAAACAGCGGACGTCGTGGTTGAAAACTTTGCGCCCGGCACAGCGGACGCCTGGAACATTGGCTATGAAAAAATATCCGGAATCAACCCGAAAATTATCTTTTTAAGCTGTTCCACTTACGGCCAATTCGGTCCGATGCGCTATTTTCCGGGCTGGGATCTTCTGGCTCAGGCCGCCAGCGGCGTTCTTACGCTCAATGGATATCCGGACACAGACGTTTATTACAAACTGCCGGATTATGTCGGTGATTTCTTTCCCGGCAACATCGGAGCCATGGCCGTATTGATGGCACTTTATCACCGGAAAAAAACCGGCAGGGGACAGTATATCGATATGGCGCAAACCGAGGGACTGATGCGCATACTGTACCATTACACGTATTACTCGGTCACAAAGGAAGCGATCGGGCGCACGGGAAATACCGATCCCTCGATGATGCCGGCTTCCATATTTAAAACAGCCGATGACAGATTTCTGGCGCTGGCCTGCGCAACGGCCGAACAGTTTAAAAATTTTGCAGAGGCCATCGGGAAGCCGGATTTGATTTCAGATCCGCGTTTTGCCGATACCCTGGAAAGATTGAGGCCCGAAAACGCGAAAGCGCTGACAGCCATCGTGGTCGACTGGGTCCATTCGACAACCTGCGAGGAAGCTGTCAGGCTGGCTGATGAAAAAGGATTTCCGGCGGCGGAGGTTGCAGATGACTATATGATTGCCAATGAAGGATGGCGGCGCAAACGGGGCAGCGTGGTTCTTTTCAAGGATGATGTTTACGGCAATCTGGTCATCGCCGGCCCATCCGCTCAGCTTTCCGGAACGCCCTCGCGCACCAAGTGGCTGGCCAGGCCTCTGGGTTATCACAACCGGATTGTGCTGAAGAAGTTTCTAGGGCTGTCCGAGGACGAGATTCTAGCCCTGGAAAAGAAAAAAGTCATCGGAACATTTGATGACCGGCCGGGACTGAAGCCGCCGGTTTATTACAATCTGAGCGAGGACCCCATTTATAATTACGGAAAAGAGGTTAAACGATGAGCGCCAGGGAAGAAGTCTATACCCGACACGGAGGCAAGGGCGGCGACCGGGGGCAAATGCTTGCCGAAATGATGAATGTTGAAGGAAAACCGGAAGTGCTCGATGATATCCTGGTGCTCGATATAAGTTCAGCGAATTTCGCTGGCATTGTCGCCGCAAGCTTTCTTGCCGAATTTGGAGCGGAAGTTGTTAAAATTGAACCGCCTGATGGCGATCCCGCCCGTCAGATTACCCCTTTCGGAGTGACGGTTCAGGGCGTGGGCATTCCTTTCATGTTTGAAGGACGCAACAAGCGCTACATGACGCTTGATATCAGGAACAATGAAGAAGACAGGACCACTTTTGCGCAGCTTGCCCAAAAAGCGGCCGTAGTTATTGAGAGCTTCACGCCAGGTGAGATGGACGGCTGGGGAATCGGATACCGTCAATTGAGTTTGCAGAATCCGGGGCTGATCTATATCGCGCTTTCCGCCTATGGCCAGTACGGGGATCAGGCCCAAAAATCCGCGAAAATGCCGGACACGGATATCACCTCACAGGCCGGTTCCGGGCTTCCCGCCCAAATGGGTGCGCCACCCAATGAACCCGAACCCCTGAACTGGCCGCTCAGAGGCGGCATGTGGGCAGGCTGGTACATCTCAGGACTTTCCGCGGCACTGGGCGGCATGGTCGCGCTTCTCCACCGGCAAAACACCGGTCAGGGTCAGATGGTCGATGTAGCGGGGATGGACGCGTATTCGTCAATGGTCGGCATGCCGGCCACCATCGGGTTTACGTGGGAAAAGTCGCGCCCGCGGATCGGTGTTTTGGATTTCATCCTTTACCCTTACGGACACTGGAAATGCAAAGACGGCTTTGTAGCCATCGCCGCGCCCCGCGACCATGACTTTCGCGCCCTCTTAAAAATTCTCGGTCTCTGGGAACAGGAAGACGACTGGCGCTATTCATCGGACCGCATTCCCGACATCCTGGAGCAGGCGATTCACCTTCACCGGATCATCGAAGAAAAAACCATTCAGTTTACCGGTGACGAGCTGGTGAAAATGGCTTTGAATTACAGCAAAAAATCCGCCCGCTCCAAATGGCGGGGAGGCGGGGTGCCGATTATCATGAAGCTCATGACGCCGGAAGCGGCAATGGAAAACAGGCAGTGGCTCATTCGCAACGCCTTTCAGGAAGTGGAAGATGAACAGCTGGGGAAATACACCATCAGTGCTAATTTTGTAAAAATGTCGGAATCGCCCCCCCGGGTCAAGTGGGTTTCAAGCCAGATCGGAAAAGATAACGAATATATCCGGAAAAAATATCTAAACGTATAGAAGGATCAAATATTCGGCGGAAATTTGATCAAAGATGGTTGATGGTTTTTCACGAGGAGGAGGGGAAAATGATGAAGCGATCAAGAAGGTTTAACATTGCCGTTTTTACAGCGTTGATGCTGCTGATTGCCATTGCAATCGGTGCACCGCCCATTTCAAGTGCACAGCCAAAGGGTGAGCCGTTTGTAATCGGATACATCGGCATGGTGGCATCTCCCGGGACCAGGCCTTGTATGGACATCCAGAAAATGGCGGTCGAGGAAATCAATGCCGCCGGCGGCATTATGGGAAGGCCGGTCAAGTATGTGGTCATGGACAATAAGGGTGACACGTCGCTGTCCGTCGAGGCGTTTCGCAAACTGGTGATGGAGGACAAGGCCAAATTCATTTCCGTGGAAGGCCGGACGGAAATCTGTCTGGCTGTGCAGGAAGCTTCCGGTCAACTGGCGAAACAGTATCCGCACATTCTGGTTTTCAACGGACCCATGGGCGCGGAACTGACAGCCCGGATCATTGATCAGGCTCCGAAATATGACCATAACTTCCGCGACTGGGATCCCGAACCGGCCCATTACGCCCAGACCAAGTATTTCTTCTGCAAGACCATGCCCAAGTATCAGAAGACGAAACGGATCGCTTTCCTCTGGGAAGACCTCGCCTGGACGACGGAATGGCGCAAGGGGATCAGCTACATCAATCTGCCCACGTGGGAAAAAATGGCTCAGGAATGCGGTCTGGAAGTGGTTTACAGCAAAGCAGTGAAGCCCCGAGGCACAATGTACCTGCCGATTCTCCAGGACATTAAGAAAGCCAACGCCGATCTGATTTTCTTCGTCAGCTCCTGGTTCACCGACACGGAATCTTTTGCGAAGCAGTGGGCGGATTCGGCGGCGCGCGACATTCAGGTTAACCTTTATGGAGGTGTCGCACAGACTCGGGATTACTGGCGGATGACGGGTGGCAAGGGACTGGGTGTCATCAGTTCCTTCACGGATCTGGATGACGTGCCGGTCACCCCCAAAACTATTCCTCTGGTGAAAAAAGCCCAGGAGCGCAAAATCCCCATGCAGATTCACGTACACATTGCCTATGCCGACATTTATCACTTCAAGGCAGCCATCGAAAGGGCAAAAGGGACCGGTAACATCAAGGCATTGATCAAAGCGATGGAAGACGTGGAAACAGTTTATTCTCTCGGTAAAATGAAATATGAAACAAAAAAAGTTAAACCATTCTATCATTCCCGGGTGAGAGTTGATCCGAACAATCCGTATAAAACTTATCCCGGTTACTATTACCAGTTGATCATCCAGTTCCAGAAAGATGGGAAAATCGCCTATCTGCATGAGTCCTGTGAGGAAAACGAACCCCTGGTGGCCAAATGGGTTGATCCCACGCGCTATCGGACACCGGCGGAGCTGAGAAAGTAAAAGCTTCGCAGTCTTTTAGGCTGTAGACTATCAGGCTGTAGGTTGTGAGGACGGGGTGGCATTCGGATGGATGCCGCCCCGTCTTTTATTTTACAGGTGCACAAAATGTCCGAGAAATGTCTCTTGACACTTCAGAGCCACATTTCATATACTTCATCAAATAAGGGGCGTCTGTTCAAATTTTCAATTTACAACAACCAATCGAAACAGCAGGAGGGGTCATGTCAAAAAACAACATACTGCACGCGCTGGTTTTCATGCAAAACTGGGGTGAAGAGAATGTGTTGATCAATTTTCTTAAGGGAAATGCGCATGTCATTTCCATTTTTCACGTCATGGGGCGCTACAGTTATATTATTGATTCCAATTTTGACGATAAAACTCAGTTGGGAGACTGGATCAATCAGGTCAAGGCGCTCAAGCTTTCCGCGGGGATTCCCGCCGTTACATCCATTCAGACGCAAAAAGTCATTGAAGTTTTCAAACAGAAAGCGGATTTCGATTTAAAGGATTACAGAAACCTGTCGGACCGGTTTCATTTTTTTATGTTGATAGATAATCCCCACCATGATGAGAAACTGATCGAATTATTGCGGAAAATGCGCATCGTGCACTCTGTCCTGCACACCCAGGGGGCGAATTCCTTTATCGTGGAAGTCATCACGGAATCCTACGACAGCTACAAGAAACTGCTCGGCAAAACCAAAACGCTGAAAAGCATTCAGCACATTGAGAGCCTTGAAGTCATTGCCGTGAGAAAATACCGAAGCCAGGTAATCGATAAAGGCGGCAGGCTTTCTTATCCCCAAACAGATATACGCGAGTTGTATACATTATAAATCAACGCACGGCAATGCCGATGATGGTAACGATTCCGCAAAAGATAATTGATTTTCATGTACATTTGTTCCCGGACAAGCTTTTTGACGCCATTTGGGATTCCTTTGTCAGGAATTATAACTGGAACATCATTCATCGTTATTATTATAAGGAATGTATTGCACGTTTGAGGCAGGGAGGCGTAGACATCATTGTCTATTCCAATTATGCCCACCGTGCCGGTATCGCCGAAGGACTGAACCGATGGAATATCAATATCCTTCAGGAATATGACGATCTATACTGCTTTGCAGCGTATCATCCGGACGATGAACATGCACTTGAAATGGCGGAGCGGCTTTTAGAAAATCCGAAGATACTCGGGTTTAAACTTCAGCTCCTTGTGCAGAATTTTTATCCGTTCGACATCAGGCTCTTCCCCTTATACGAGATGGTCATCAAAAAAAATAAACATATTTTGTTTCATACAGGAACAGGACCCGTGGGGAATCCATATGTTGGTCTTGAACCTTTCATGAGACTACTCGATAAATTCCCCGAGCTTCCTGCCACTGTTGCCCATCTGGGGGCGCATGAATATAAGGGTTTCATGGGACTCTTAGACCGGTATCCGAAATTGTATCTGGACACCGCCTTCTGCTTCCTGCCACCGCCCTACGAGGGTTATAAACTTGGCCCGGATTACCTCGAAAAAAATAAATCAAGAATTTTATACGGGTCGGATTATCCCAACCTGATAACGCCACAGAAGGCGGAAATTGAGAATCTTCTAAAAATGTGCCTCTCGAAGGATTTTTACGATAAAGTTTTTTATGAAAACGGCATTGCACTCATCCGCTCCCTGACAGAGGAAACGGGGGAGCAGTATGCTTGATGCTTAATTATTTTAAATACAAAAGCCCGGCTTGAATTACAACTCGAAAGCTTATCCCGCTTTCTTATGTGGCCCGATCAAAATATTATAATTTGGTTAATTTTATTCATTTCCGCAGCAGGCGTCTGATTTCTTTACGACAGATATTCTCGATGACAGTAAAGGTGATGAACCGGGCGCTGGAGGTATTTAAAACCGGCTCATGGCCGCGGTCGAAATACCCCTCGTCAAAGTCCGGTTGGTGTTTCGGCTTCAGGCGCGGATTCTGCCCGACAAAAAACCCCTGAAATTCATGCCGGTCGGCAATGCAAAACGTCCGTTGCGTGTCCGTCGG
>JAQVLL010000126.1 GCA_028704195.1 Smithellaceae bacterium | reverse complement strand
GATGTGGGCGGTAAACATTGGGGTGCTCGTTGGTCTTGCATTGATCCTCTATACGCCAATGTCGTCCGTGCTGAAGCTGGCGCCCTTGACCGCGATTCAGCTTCTGACCATAGTCGGATTGGCGATTGTTTCAACCTGCTGGTTTGAAATTGTAAAAGCAATCCGCAGATCCCGGAATCGGGTCGGTTTCTAGCAGCACCGCGCAGCATCCTGAACGGTTTCAGGGTGCTGCGCTTTTTCCTCTTCTTGTGCAGATCGAGCGGGAAGCAAAATACCCTGTGTCTTTTTTGTATCCATGAGTAATTCACTATGATGTTCCGAGTCAGATTTCGTATACTAGAATAAAGATTTATTTTGAAAGGTCAAACGAATGGAACAAAATCAGCGCAATGGTTTCTCAGCGATCATAAGCATACTCTTGCGAGTGATGCAAGGCATCATTATCGGAGCTGGCGCAATCCTTCCGGGGATATCCGGCGGTGTACTCTGTGTCACGTTTGGTATCTACCAGCCGATGATGGCGTTTCTTGCCAAGCCGCTGAAAAACTTCCCAAAGCATTGGAAACTGCTCGTTCCTATCGGAATTGGACTTGCGCTTGGGTTCGTCGGCTTGGCCGGACTGATTGCCAATCTTCTGGAACGCAACTCCACAATTACAACATCGCTGTTCATCGGCCTGATCGCCGGAACGTTCCCGTCGCTTTTAAAAGAAGGCGCAAAGCAGGGGCGTACAAAAGGCATGTGGATCGCGCTTGCGTTCAGTACTGCTACGCTGCTTGTGTTCTTTTCAATTCTGAAGCACAGCACGCAGACCACGCTGACGCCTTCGTTCGGATGGTTTATATTCTGTGGCGTTCTTTGGGGAATCAGCCTAATCGTTCCAGGAATGAGCTCTTCCTCCGTGCTGTTGTTCTTCGGGCTATACAAGCCGCTTTCGGCTGGAATAGCAAGCCTTGATCTTGCCGTACTTATCCCGTTTTCAATTGGCATCCTCGCAACGGTCTCATTGTTAGCGCGGCTTGTCAGCCATCTGTTTGAGCATCACCACGGGATTGCGTTCTATTCCGTCATCGGGTTTGTAATTGCTTCGACGATCCCGATTATCCCGCTCTCGTTTGCCAGTTTCGGCGAGACGGCGCTTTGCCTTGCTACCGCTGCGCTTGGTTTTCGGGCGCATACCTTATGGAGCACTGTAACGAAAAGCACTCGTCAGCCGAAGCGAAACAAAATCCATGAAGTCTACTTTTTTAAGCAATATAATTTACTATAATTTTAGTGAATGATCCTTAATATTCTATCAATTCAGGAGGATCGTTCGCCATGAGCGAGGTGAGTTTATTCGCGTTCCCAATTCCAAAATATCAACCGATAGGAGGTTCGTTTACTCTCTATATATAAATAGCAGATTGCTGCGAACTATTTCGCCGAACAGCTGTTTTTTCTGGTTCCAGTCCCCTGAAAAGCCTTCGTCGTACCATGCTTTGAGAAATGCAAACGCTCCATTGTAGATATAGGTGAAAAACCATTCCGCCTGTTCCTGCGAAATCTCTCTCCGCTCTCGCCAAACCGGAATGCACTTATGCATTGCATAGTCACAAATCAGTTTCTTCCCATATCCGGTCGATTGATCAACCATAAACCACATGCACATTTCCTTGTGCTTGCGCAGCGTATCGAACAATGCGTCCACAACATCGTTCTGATAATCCGTCTCTTTATATAGCTGCTCCACCGCTTCGATCACATGTTGCGCCATCTCTTTCTCTACTTCACGCATCAGATCGTTGCAATCCCTGTAGTGAGCATAAAAAGTCGCTCGGTTAATGTCCGCATGCTCTGTGATTTCTTTTACGGTGATTCTGCCAAATGGTTTGTCTTTCAGCAGTTCAAAAAAGCTATCTTTTATTACGGTTCTCGTGTATTTCGTTTTGCGATTTTCTTTCATAATTTTAAATATCCTTTTCTTGAATACAACACATTATATGCTATCGTTGGTTTTCTAACATTTTTCAGGAAATCAATGGTTGAGTCGTTTTTTCGATCTTATTATACTGAATACGTGTTATGAAAACAACATGTGTTACAACAAAGAATAGGAGTAAGTATTTATGAACGGTCGATATGAACCTCTCTTTCAACCTTGGCAAGTCGGTAGCGTAACGATTAAAAACCGCTTTGTCCTCTGCCCTATGGAGGGCACAAACATGATTAACTGGGAAGCAAAAACCGGGTTTAATCATGGTGTGGAAACGTTCTATCGCGAACGAGCAAAAGATGGCATCGGCTTGATGATTCCCGGCGCTATCCCCATGCTTAGTATTGTCGGAAGTAAATGGCTTTACAAGCATCCGGAAGTGTTCAAGCCTGTCCGGCCTCTTATGGATGAAATCCACTCGTTTGGTTCAAAAGTGTTTTTTCAGTTAACGGCTGGCACCGGTCGCTCTTTCCCGCTTCCGCCCATGATGATGTCCATTATAGACAATAAGTTCCTCACTGCTCTCACCAAGCCTTTTCTTGGAATCGACAAGTGGATGGTGGCCCCGGATGAAGGTTCCCCCAACGTATGGAACCCCAAATATCCTCATCGCCAACTGACCGTAAATGAAATCCACCAAATCGTATATGCCTTTGGACAGACAGCGTTGCTTTGCAAACAGGCCGGCGTGGACGGAGTTGAAATTCACGCCGTACACGAGGGGTATCTGTTGGATCAATTCACCATGCCTTACACCAATCATCGCACCGACGAATATGGCGGTAGTTTTGAAAACCGATATCGGTTCCCCGTTGAAATCGTGCAAGAGATCAAGCGAGTTTGCGGTAAGGATTTCCCAGTATCGCTGCGTTACAGTGTCACCAGCAAAACCAAAGCATTCAATCAAGGGGCTCTTCCCGGTGAAGAGTTTGTGGAGGCCGGCCGATCTCTTGAAGAGAGTGAAAAAGCAATCGCTTATCTCCGGGAAGCCGGCTATGACATGTTCAATTGTGATAACGGCACCTATGACGCTTGGTATTGGGCGCATCCCCCAGTTTATATGCCACTGAATACCAATCTTGAAGAAGCGGCGCATATAAAAAAATACACCGACGCACCGATCGTCTGCGCAGGGCGCATGCAGGCTGAAGAAGCAGCTGACGCTATTCACGATGGGCGGATAGACGCAATGGGGCTGGGCCGTCAGTTCCTGTGCGAAGAAGCATACATCACTAAGCTCAAGGAAGACCGGGTGAAGGACATTCGACCCTGTATTTCCTGTCATGCCGCCTGTTTGCCACTGACCACATACTGTCACGAAGGCTGCTATATCGATTTGATGAATCTTCATATGGGGCGTTGTGCACTAAATCCAAGAACGCTTGACGAAAGCAAATACCCGGTGCGAAAGGCCAAAAGACCTAGAAAAATCGCCGTCATTGGTGGAGGCATCGGCGGTATAGAATTTGCCCTTCAGGCCTCTAAACGCGGTCATATGGTCGACTTATATGAAAAAACCGGCGAACTTGGCGGTGTATTCATTGCCGCCGCTGCGCCGGATTTTAAGGAAAAGGACAAGCAGTTGCTTTTGTGGTACAAGCGTGAATTAGAAAAGTCCTCAGTCGCAGTCCATTTGAATACGGAAATTGCCGATTTGAGTAAGCTTGCCGTAGATGAGATCGTGATTGCCACAGGAGCACGGCCCAGATTTTTGAAAGTCCCCGGTGGAGAAAAAGCAATGACCGCCACTCAATACCTCCTGCGCGCGAAGGAGGTGGGCGATCGAGTCGCCGTCATCGGTGGAGGGTTGACAGGCTGTGAAATCGCATACGAACTTGCACTGTCCGGCAAACATCCCTTCATTGTTGAAATGCTCAACGATCTGGTCAAGGCGCCGGGGGTTTGCGCTGCAAACTCAAACATGCTCCGGGATGAGCTGAAATTCCATGACGTCCCGGTGTATCTGGAATCCACCGTCCTTGAGGTGACAGATACATCCGTCCTTATTCGTACAAAAGATGGAAACAAGGAAATCGCCGCCGATACCGTTATTACATCCATTGGTTATACTGCCGGTACGCCGCTTGCCGCAAAGTCGCGTAAGCATCTGTATATCATTGGAGACGCGAGCAATGTAGGGAATTTGAAAACCGCTATACTCTCCGCGAACGACTTGGTGATGAAACTCTCAAAATAATCTTCCATTCGCTGAATCCGGCCCGTGCTCAATCACGGGCCGGTATTCTTGTCCTAGTCTTATTCTCTCAACTTTCAAGTAAACATTTTACATATTGCTGCGAACAAAAATACGCTTCTCATTATTCGTTTTGCGATAATTAAGTAATCGTTAGTGCTATTCCATTGCCAAAATACTGCAGCAAGAATCGTGTAGTAGTTTGGTCACTATTGCGATATTCTCAAATATTTTTAACTATTTTTTTGCGCATAGATCGTGTGCAAAATATACCTCGAATATACCTTGCTTTCAACTGCGGGTAAACTACACCCTACAATTCGAGTGCTATAAAGCGAAGAATTCAAAGTCTATGAACCGAAATCCATTTTAACTTCCGCATTTACTTTCTTTGCGTAGAAACAGGATCCCAAGCGTGTTCGGTCCACAATGGCAGGAAATTGTACATCCGGCATTCGTTTCAATCATTTCATCAAAATGCGCATACTTTTGAATCATCACTTTCACATCTTCGACTATATTTGCCGAACACATAGGATGAGTAATAAAAACTCGCCTATAATCAATATCATGCTTATCGCATAACTTGTCTTTCACATATTGTTCCAAGCAGCGCTTGAAACTGCCGCTATATTTTTTGCCAACAATCATTCTGCCATTCGAAACTTCAATACACGGTTTGATCTGTAAAATTCTTGCGCTATACATTTCCAAGCCAGAACAACGACCGCCTCTATATAGATAATCTAGCTGATCAACAATAAAGCTTGAGTCAACCTTTGGTATTATCTCTTTTAGGTGGCACAATATATCATTTACAGAAACATCGGCCCTGGCCATTTTTGCTGCTTCGTATACAAGGTGACCGCTTCCCGAGGAGAGATTTTGTGAGTCAACAACGTATACATTTTCGAATTCTTGCGCCGCCAAAAGTGCATTTTGATAACAAGAAGAGAAACTGGAGCCAATACATATATGTATGACCGCTTCATGCTTCGGTGATATTGCTTCAAAGAAACGTTCGTATTCATACGCGTTAATCGCCGCAGTTTTGCAGGGTATATTGTCACACTCAACATAGCGGAAGATATCTGCGGGGACGATATCCACACCATCATGATAAGCCTTTTCGCCTATCATTACAACAAGTGGAGTAAGTGTGATGTCCATTTCATATAGTATCTCTTTGGAAAGATCGCAAGTGCTGTCAGCAGTGATTTTTATCATACGTTTCCTCCTTAAAACCCGCAGAACAAGCCTCGTAAGAATAATTATTGAGAATTGTGCTGCTTTCCCCAAGCAGACAAGGGGCTATGCTCATGCAAAGCCAACCGGCTTTGCTGGTTTAGTCATCCAGGGCGGATTACTTGTTGATCTTCGCATTATGGATTATTGAACAAAAAGATTAAATGTATATTAAGATGCTTTATCTTTCGATTCACGCATATAATGTTAAACTTATTTAGATAGGTCTTGTTGGCAGATAGCAATTTTTGGTTTTTACTTTTTTTCAAAGTTTATCACAATGAGTTTTTTATACATAGAATAGATGCAGCTTATACAAACATGTATCGACATTGGTTTGCTTGATGTCAATAGTCGTAGTTTATATGCAAAGTCATGCTCGATAATAGGATATTATTTTAAGTGAAAAAATTCATATGAACTCCTTGATTGTTATTTTCGCGTCGAAATCTTTCCTCAAGTGTAGGTAGTAATTTAGTTTCTCCATATGTTTACTCAAGAACTTCCTGTCTCCAGCCTGTTCACTTTTATAATTGAACTAACTAGCTCTGGGCACGTAAAAACAGCACTATCCCAGCGGGTAGTGCTGCTTGATAGAGATGCTTAATCTACCGGTTACTCTTTCGCTATTGCTTTTCCAAATGCAACCGCCTCAGTTCTTGAATTGGCATCCGCGTTCCACTGAACCCTGAAGCCGTCATTCAGGACTTCGAACCCAGCAGATAACAACAGATCGTTCAATGTCTTAACAGACTCACCGCTCCAGCCATAACAGCCAAATGCAGCTGCTTTCTTGCCTTTGAACTTCAACTCCTTAACAAGATGCATGAAACCTGCCACAGAGTGAAGAATGCTATTTGATACAGTGGGCGACCCGATGATAACTGTTCTAGATCTAAAAACCTCCGTGATAAGATCGTTTTCATCGCTTTTCGCAATG
>JAQVLL010000125.1 GCA_028704195.1 Smithellaceae bacterium | reverse complement strand
CCGCAAATTGCCGGAGATAGGCATTGCTGACGTTTTTTTTCTTCCACTGCTCATCGATTTTTTGCCCCAGTGCCGTGATCGCTTCCAAAACCAGTTTTTTTGAATAATCGGACTCCTGCTGCCGGGCAGTTTTGGACTGCGTGGGGATTTTCCCCGGCATTGCCACAATGCTTTTCAGATTATCTTCCGTCAGCCGCTGTATAACGCTTACGGTGGTGAGCGCCTGATCTTGTAGAAAGCCGACCAGGTTGTTTTCGCTTCGCCTCAAATCAAGGAATCCCATCACGAGAATCAGGAATACCAGTACCGCTGAAACGATAGCTACGGCCAGTGGTTGCAGAAAACTGCCGTTATACGGGCGGCTGCGCCGGACAATGGTTTCTTTTTTTCTAAAAATATTCATAATATTCTATATATTTGTGCCAATTGGGGATAACGTTTTGTTTGCCGGATATCTTAATCTATTCGCAGGAAATGTCAATGATAATTACCGGAAAGGTCGACATTTTTGTCGAAAGGCGGGCAAAAATTGGTGTTTAGTTATGTCGCTGTTATTATTATGGTTAATTTTTTTGAAAAACGCAAATCCGACATTTATTGCCGAAAGCTCATGATCTTCAAACGCCGAAAAGAAATGAATATGTTAATTATATCTGTTTTAAATCAATAACTTATGTATTTTATGGGAATATTGGCATAATATCTGCTTTAATTAAGAGCAAAAGATATTTAGCCTCGACTAAAACAATTACGGGCATGATTAGCCGACGGCAAAATAACCATTGAAGGTATTCAGGCCTTCACTCTTCTCTCCTAAGGGGGGCTCTAACCAAGTCCCCCATTTTTTTTCATTTTTTCTCTTTAACATTTTTCTGACGCCGCCAGGCATTGACTCTTTCCCTGATCGTTTTTTCAAAACCGGCATCTGTCGGTTCATAAAGCACTTGTCCCTGAAGTTTTTCCGGGAGATATTCCTGGGGTACAAAAGCGTCCTCATAATCATGAGCGTATTTGTAGCCTTTGCCGTACTGAAGCTCTTTCATTAATTTTGTCGGCGCATTGCGGATGTGAAGCGGTACGGGTAGATAACCGGTTTTATTGATCAGTTCCTTTGTCTTTCCATAACCCGCATACAGTGAATTGCTTTTGGGCGCGGTGGCCAGATAGACAGCGGCCTGTGCAAGGGCCAGTTCACCTTCCGGCGGGCCGATAAAATGGAATGCCTGCTGGGCGGCCATGGTCAGCATAAGAGCGTATGGATCGGCATTGCCGATGTCCTCAGAGGCAAATCGGACCATGCGGCGCAAAAGGTAGAACGGGTCTTCTCCGGCTTGCAGCATCCGCCCCAGCCAGTAAAGTGTTGCGTCCGGGTCGCTCCCTCGCATGCTTTTATGAAAAGCGGAGATCAGATTATAATGCTCTTCACCGTCCTTGTCGTAAAGGAGAAATTTTTTCAGCAGGGCTTCCTGTACGGACTTGCCCGATATGCTTCTTGCTTCCGGTGACAGACCCTGCACCATCGAAGCGGCGGCTTCGAGGTTGTTGAGCGCGGTACGGGCATCCCCGTCAGAGATCCGGATGATGAATTGAATAGCTTCATCATCGGCCTGAATTCCGAATTTTCCCAGGCCCCTTTGCTCGTCGGTAAGGGCGCGCTTCAGAATGACGGCCAGATCTTCTTCCGTAAACTGCTTAAGGAGCATGACTCGCGTTCTGGAAAGCAGGGGAGCAATGACTTCAAAAGACGGGTTTTCCGTTGTGGCACCGATCAGGGTGACCAGCCCGCTCTCCACATGCGGGAGAAAGGCGTCCTGCTGGGCCTTGTTGAATCGGTGTATTTCATCGACAAAGAGAACGGTTTTTTGCTTTTTGGCTTCCCAGAGGTCTCTGGCATCGTCAATGACGGAGCGGATTTCCTTGACGCCCGAGAGAACCGCCGAAAAACTGACAAAGTTTGCTTTTGTCTCATTGGCTAAAATGCGCGCCAGGGTTGTTTTACCCGATCCAGGCGGTCCCCAGAAGATCATTGAAAATAATTGATCTTCCGCGATGGCGCGTCTGAGCAACGTGCCTTCACCGGTCAGATGCGACTGGCCTACATAGTCGGCAATTTTCTGAGGCCTCATTCTTTCAGCCAGCGGCGCGGTGTCGAGGGCGTCGCTTTCGGTTCCCAGACTGAACAGATCGAGATTTTTCATATTTGTTTTTTGGCCTTTTCGATGATTTCAATTAAACTTGACATTTTGTCTACGGGGCGGTCGCTGGTAAAACGCTTCCAGTCATCGGGAGCCATATGTTTTTCAAGTACGGCTGCCACGTCAAAAAATTTAAACCAGCACTGGATAATTCTGGAGCAGGGCAAGCTGCCCGCCTCATGCAGGCAATAGGCGAAGGTCATTTCGTCACCTAGCTTCGGACAGCGGATTAATTTCGCATCATGCTCGGTTTTCATTGCCGTTCAGCTTGTCGAAAAAAAGAAAAACCGTCAAGTAGTTTATTGTGAGACTCAAATTTCAAGAGCAAAGCCTTTGACCTGAAGGTTACAAGTTGAAATTTGTAAGTCGAACAATCCCACATAGGGGAAAGGATAAACCCCACAGCAAGCTGCGGGGTTTATCCCGTGATTTTTCTGACGGCTTATATAAAAAATCATTTCATATTTTGCATTACGGTTTCGGGAAATCCTTGATGGACAAAAGTGCTTTTTTGATTTCCTCGTCGGGCAGTTCGTAAGACTGCAGTTTGCCGGACAGATAGGCATCATAGGCGGTCAGATCGACTAATCCATGACCGCTCCAGTTGAAGAGGATCACTTTTTCCTTGCCTTCTTCTTTGGCGCGCATCGCTTCATCGACGACGGCCGCCAGCACGTGGTTGGTCTCCGGTGCGGGAATAAAACCTTCGGAACGGGCCCATTTGATGCCGGCGTCAAACGTTTTCAACTGATCGTAGGCGCGAGGCTCAATGAAGTTTTCCCGAACCAGATGGCTGACAATCGGGGCCATGCCGTGGTAACGCAAACCGCCCGCGTGAATAGGTGCGGGGACATAATCGTGACCGAGCGTGTGCATGGGTAAAAGCGGTGTCGTTCTGGCCAGATCGCCGAAGTCATAGGCGAATGGGCCTTTCGTCATAGTGGGGCAGGATGAGGGTTCCGCGCCGATGATTTTGACCTGTTTGCCGTGGATTTTATCGCAGACGTAGGGCATGGCGATTCCGGCAAAGTTACTGCCGCCGCCGCAGCAACCCATGACGACATCGGGATAGATGCCGAGCTTCTGCATTTGTTTTTGCGCTTCCAGGCCGATAATCGACTGATAAATCAGAACATGGTTGAGCACGCTGCCCAGGGCGTAGTGGCTCTTTTCCTTGCTGGTGACCGCGTCTTCAATGGCCTCGCTGATGGCAATGCCCAGGGAGCCTGGGGAATCAGGGTATTTGGCCAGAAAATCACGGCCGGCCTGCGTCATATTGCTGGGGCTGGGGATACATTCTGCGCCCCAGGTGTTCATCATCAGACGCCGGTAAGGTTTTTGCTCATAACTGATTTTGACCATATACACACGGCAGATCAGCCCGAACATCTGGCAGGCCATGGAAAGTGCGCTGCCCCACTGGCCGGCGCCGGTTTCCGTGGTGATGCGCTTGGTTCCCGCAACCTTATTAAAATATGCCATCGGGATGGCGGCATTAGGCTTGTGCGAACCGGCGGGGCTGACACCTTCATGTTTATAATAAATCTGAACAGGGCAGCCGAGCAGCTTTTCGAAATTGCGGGCACGGCACAGAGGAGACGGACGCCACAGCAGGTACTTTTGCAGAACCTCATCGGGAATATCAATCCAGCGTTGGGTAGAAACTTCCTGCTCAATGATATTCATGGGGAAAATGGCTGCCAGATCGTCAGGGGTGACCGGCTGACCCGTTCCGGGATGAAGCGGCGGTTTCATCGGTGTAGGCATGTCTGCCATAATATTGTACCATTGCTTCGGTATTTCGTGATCTTCCAACAATACTTTGACCTGTTCCATATACTTTCTCCTTGTTAAAAAATTTATACTGCGTCTCCGTCCCGCAGACGTTTATCTATGACTGTTTTGAGGTTAAAAAAAATGCCATGGAGCTTTTCTTCCCACGGCATTTCAATACATTTGCAATTCATGGGAAGGAGCTTCCCTGCCCATGCTCAATAATGAAAGAGCTTACGGGCAGACACGTTTTGTCTGCCACCACCAGTTTTTGTTTGAAATAACATTCACCACGGACTGCAATCAACTTTCTAATTATTGGGTTTTTGCCTAACACAGCCACGAAAGCCTTGTCAAGACGAAATTGAAACAAGAAAGTCGATTATGACCTGATGCTCCATATATTCGTCCTTCTCCGTGTTTTTGCTTGACATGCTTCTTTCACCGGCTGTATAGTAAGACCATCAAAAAAATCTTAATTATTACGCATTGAAAGGAGTTACTATGGGTTTATTTAGCAAGATTCTTGAGAAACTCGGTATCAACAAGCCAGCAAAGGCGGAAACTGTCCCGCAGGCTTCCCCTGCACCACAAGCTGCACCGTCAGCGCCGCCAGTTGCTCCTGCCGCTCCGGTAGCGATTGCTGTTGTCGATGTTGTGGCGCAGTTGGAAAAACTCGCTGCCGCAAACCCTGAAAAGCTCAATTGGAAAGTTTCGATCGTGGATCTGTTGAAACTATTGGGTCTCGAGAGCAGCTTTGCCGCACGTAAAGAGCTTGCTGCCGAACTCGGGTGCCCGTCCGAGAAAATGGGCGATTCGGCACAGATGAACATGTGGCTGCATAAAACGGTGCTGCAGAAGATTGCTGACAACGGCGGTAACATTCCGAAGGAACTGCTCGACTGACGGACGCTGTTTTACCTGATCGTACCAGCACCGCCATTTTAGCTCTCCTGACAATGGCTCCTTTGAGGCCATTGAAAAACAGCGTATTTTGTCATTTCACCTATTCCGACCGAAGGGAGAAATCTTTAAGAATTTGGTATATTTAAGATTTCTCGTCGTCCCGAAGAATCGGGACTCCTCCGAAATGACATCGTGCAAAGGCCTCTTCTTGTAAAAGAGGTGCGAGAGAGCGGTGTTTATCCCTGTCTCTGACTCAGCTCCAGCAGAATACCGCCTGTCGATTTGGGGTGGACAAAAGCGATTTTTGCGCCGCCCGCGCCGTAGCGAGGTTTTTCGTCAATCAGGCGGATGCCCTTTGCCTTGAGTTCTTCCAGCGCCACTTCAATGTTATCGACGCGCAGGGCCAGATGCTGGATGCCTTCTCCGTTTTTTTCAATGTATCTGGCAATGGGTCCTTCGGGTGATGTGGATTCCAGAAGTTCGATTTCTGAATCGCCCACCGGGAAGAAGGAAACCTTCACTTTCTGTTCGTCCACCACTTCCGACCCGGTCGATTGAATGCCGAGCATTTCATAGAGCCTGGTGCTTTCCGCCAGATTCTTTACCGCGATTCCAATGTGATCAATCTTCAAAATTTTCATTATTAAAAATCTCCTTATCTTCTATTGTTTCGTATTGCATATTTCGTGTTTTGAGAAGGAAAGCGTTCGCTTTCAAGGCCTGTTTGCCGGTGGCTGTTTAAGAGGCGATGGGGAATGGACTATAGGGAATCCATGCGTGCTTTGCACATGTTTTTTATCCTTGATCCTGGCCTTCGACTTTTCGCCTTGATTTCTAAAACTTTTGCCCTTTCAAACAACCCAAAACCCTTGCTGCCGCAGTAGTTGGCGTTGTATGACCCGCTTTCACATCCTTCATCGATTCGGCCAGAACTCCCGCAGCCGGGCTGCTGTAAAACCATTCCTGCACACCTTCTCGTACCATAAATTTTAACCACTCCCGATCCTGTTCTTTTCTCTTTTTTTGCAATTCACCGCCAGTCGTCATTTTTTCACGATGGTCGAGTATGATTTTTAAAATGTTATCCAGTCCGGCCGTCGTAATGGAACTGCATGTGACAACCGGTAGCGACCAGCTGGGGCAGGCCCGTGATAGAAGATGAAAAGCCGTTTCATACTGGCGGCGTGCAATACCGGCCCGTTCAATGTTGTCGCCGTCGGCTTTATTGATTGCCACCGCATCGGCCAGTTCCAGAACACCTTTTTTCATGCCCTGTAATTCATCGCCGCCCCCGGCGATCATCAGCACCAGGAAAAAATCGACCATGGAAGCAACCGTTACCTCCGATTGTCCCACGCCGACGGTTTCAATCATGACCGCTTCAAAACCTGCCGCTTCACACACCAGCATTGTTTCACGCGTTTTTCGCGCCACACCGCCCAATGTTTTCCCTGAAGGGGAGGGGCGGATAAAAGCCTTTTCATTGATAGCCAGTTTTTCCATCCGGGTCTT
>JAQVLL010000124.1 GCA_028704195.1 Smithellaceae bacterium | reverse complement strand
GAGAAATTGTCGGGCAACTCACTGCCCTCCGGCATGAAACCTCCGAAGGCCCGCACATCAATAATATCGTTATGATGGGCATGGGCGAGCCGCTGGCCAACTATGAAAACACACTCAAGTCGATTCAAATCCTGACCTGTGATTTCGGTCTGGGGATGTCCAATCGTCGAATAACCGTTTCCACCTGCGGGCTTGCGCCGCAAATCATGCAACTGGGAAAAGACATTTGCATCAACCTGGCCGTCTCGTTAACCGCGCACGATGACGAAACACGCAGCCGGCTGATGCCGGTGAACAAGAAGTACCCTCTCGTGACACTTCTGGATGCCTGCAAAAAATACCCCATGCCGGGAAGACGTCTTTTGACTTTTGAATATATCCTCATCGACGGCGTGAATTCATCGAGAACCGATGCCGCAAAACTGGCTATGCTCCTGAAAGATCAACGCTGCAAATTAAACCTGATTGTTTTTAATGAATTCCCCGGATCAGACTTTAAGTCTCCATCCGCGAAAGACGTATCCGCTTTTCAGCAGGTTCTGCTGGACAGACACTTCACCGTCATGCTGCGCAAGAGCAAAGGCAGGGACATTCTCGCCGCCTGCGGGCAGTTAAGCGGTGCTGCCGGAAAGTAACGCCTGGTCTGCTTGCTAAAGATGCTTTTGCTTTTCTCCCCATGACATATGTGTAAAAATAGTGGAGACCGGTCGATTGATTTAATCCGCAGTTTTTCGGTTTTTTATCTTTGCATCATATAATGCTTCGTCTGCCCTTCGCAAAACATCATCAATGCCGTTCGTGGAATACCCTATCATCTCCAGCCCAAAGCTGAAATCAACCGGCAGGCCATTTTTTTTTGCCCAGTCCCTGAAATTCTGCTGCAGGCCTTTCACCGCCAACTCCGCATCCCGAAGAGAGGTGTTTGTTAAAATCATGACAAATTCATCCCCGCCATATCTTGCTATGACATCTGACTTCCTGAAGCGGGATTCCGCCATTTCGGAAAAACACTTAAGAACCCTGTCACCTGTTTCGTGCCCGAACTGATCGTTGATTGCCTTGAAATTATCCAGGTCAGCGAATATAAACACGAGTGGAATATGATACCGCTCGTTGAGATTGAGCAAATATTCCGCTTTCCTCAAAAACGACCGCCTGTTGTCAATGCCTGTCAGAGGGTCTTGCTCGCTTACTGTAATCGCGTTTTTTTTCATCAGTTCAAGACGCCTCGCAAGAACGTATGAATAGATCACCCCGATAGCAATAAGAGAAACATATAAGTACAGACTGTATGGGGGCCAATGTCCGAGAAAGATGTAATGAATGACAAGGGCGGTTATGCCAAACACAAGGGCTCCGATCATTGATTCGCCGACGGTTTGAAGCCCGTGCTGGATTCCATTTCCAAGCACGGCAATCAGAAAAAGGATCATCATGGGTGGAATACTGAAAGGATCAATGACAGTTGCAATAAATGCTCCCAGGATGTCTATCCATGAACCCAGGCGAATCATGACGAATTGAGCGCCGTATTTCTTATAATGCCACCATCCAAAGATATGCAAAACATAATAAGAAATAATAATCAGATTGATCTGATGTACGGTTAAAACAAGAAGGGGGATTTGAATAAAATTAAAGTAAATGAAAGACAGGAATCCCAGCAGCAGACGGATAAAAAACTGAAGGCTCGGCATGTATATTTCGGGAGTCAATGCCTCAACGACACTGGGCATCTCATTTACGTTTTTCTCTGTGAACCGTTCCTGATTAATCCCGGATGAATTTGCCAATGATTGCCCCTGTCCCCACCTTCTTTATAATTGGTACTATTCATTATTGATAAAGCAGTAACCGTTTTTCCCAGTTTTCTTGATTTTGTACATGGCATCGTCAGCCTTTTTGATCAACTGATCCATATCCTGACCATCGTTGGGCCAAAGCGCTATCCCGATGCTTGAACCGACAACCGCCTGTCCTCCATTTAAACTGATGGGCTGGCGCACGATGTTGATTACTTTCTTTGCAATCTGTTCGGCATTCTGGGAAACGTGAATTCCGTTTGCAATAATCAGAAACTCATCCCCCCCGACACGGGCGACTGTATCGCTTGCGCGCACGCAGGAAAGCAGACGGCCCGCCACATGTTTGAGCACATAATCCCCGGCGTCATGTCCCATGGCATCATTCACCTCTTTGAAACCGTCAAGATCGATAAACATGACCGCCATCATGGTTTTATTCCGCTGAGCGAGAGAAATGGCCATTTTCAATCGATCCTTGGCCAGTCTCATCGTGGGCAGATCCGTTAATACATCGTGCGTCGCCAAATGCCTTATCTGCTCCTCTATCTGTTTACGTTCCGTAATGTCACGAATCATCCCTTCAAATCCAGTGGGCTTACCTGAGGAATCTTTTTTTAATGTGATCGAGGCTTCAATATACCCACGGGACTGGTCTTTTTTGATAATAAGCCAATCGAATCCTCTGGATGGGTCTCCTGTTTTTAAAACTTTATTAAACTCCTGAAATACTTTTTCTGCGGTTTCTTTCGTTGTAAAATGCTTATGATTCATGCCGATTAATTCTTCTTTGGTGCAGCCTGTGAGTCGCGCCATTGAATCGTTGCAAAAGGTAAAATCGCCTTTGAGATTAACTTCAAAATAGCCTTCCTGGATATGTTCCAGTATGGTTCGATATCTCTCTTCGCCCCGGCGTATCGTTTCTATCATCTTTTTACGCTCGGTGATGTCGCGCATGACGACAAGAATTTCAAACGATTTCTTCTGCTTGTCTTTGATGACAGCAAACTTCATCTCCGTACATATTGCAATCCCGTCTTTTCGGTTAACTTTCATTTGAATCGACCGGGAAATATCTTCATCCTGTCCAGTTTTGGCCAGTTCGATAATCTCAGATACTGTTTTAATGGTCAGTTCCAGTGAGGAGTCAGAAATTCCCTCAAAAGGTTTTAGTTTCAAAATCTCTTCCTGTTCATATCCCAGCAGGCTTTTTACAGAAGGGCTGACATAGGTTAAATTCAGATTCGTATCAAAAACAAAAATAACATCCGGAATGTTGTCGGTCAATCGCTGGATGGTGGAGCGGTCTTTGGAAATCTTGTCCCTGAGACCGGAGATATGCCCGCCGATCACGGAAAAGAGCATCACGACCCCGGCCAGCACAACCCACTGGAGATATTCCATGCTGAAATTAACGCCTTGAGGCCGGTATAGATGAAGTTGAACAATGACCCCACCGTAGGTCAGGAGCGTAAAAACACTGACATATAAAAACCTTCGGGTATCCAGTCGGAAGATGCCGAAAAGCAGAATAACAACGTAAATCAGCAGAAAGACACCGCGCGTCTCATTGGCAAACATCATGACGTACATGACCATGACAATGGCAGCGCACATCTGTAGGGCCGTCAAACTGGGATCAGCCATTTTCTGATTCAGTCCGGTGCGGAATACTATGAACAGAACAATGTTGATGCTGACAGCTGCTGCAGACCATCCTAAAAAGGCTTCTTTTGTAACAAAGCCGGCAATATAGGCGAAGGTACAGAGAATCGCGCAAATGAAATAGGCGGCTGATGCCATTAAAAACCGGCTGATGCGCAACGCCTGCTTAGGATCATTTGTGGGAAAGATGAGAGCCTTAATTTTCTTATTCATAGAAATGACTCTTAAATACTGTAGCTGTGCCGTTCATGAACCGTGTCCCTGTCGCATTTGAAAACAATCTTAAGCAACGGAGCTGTTAACAGCATTTATATAGCGTGTTATTATTAATAGAATAAGGTCTTTCCGTCAAGTTTTATTGCTTGTTATTACTGGTTTTGTTGCTGGTTGATGATAAACAAAGACTCAAACCCTTTGCCGGTATCCGGCGAGAACTTCAAATTGTTTCGTTTATAGTTAAAAAAAATCTTGCTCGTTTGATAAATTTTCAGACAGACTCTCTATTTGCGCAATGAATTGCTTGATATCATCTGTCTGTCCACAGGTCCCGGAAAGCAATGATTCAAGCGTTGTGAGTTCTTCATGGATGTATCTGATTGTCTGATTACGCATCGCATCAATGGCATGATTCACACTTTTTTCCCACTGGTAAGCCAAACGCGACAGATTGATTTCCACTTCCTTCGGTATGCCTTTCATGAAATGCCTTTCGAATATCCGCCGAAACAAAAACATGGGAATAAGAAACCACAGCAGATCCAGATGGATGTCAAATGACTTGGTAAAGGCGATGTCCGGATGGTCAGGTTCAACCACATCGATTTTCCAATCAACACCGGCCATTTTCACCCCCAGCACATTTTCAATATTGTCGCCAAGAAACTTGCGAAACGCTTCCAGCGATCTTGAAAAGCTCGCGTGGGCTTTTTTCTGAGTGCCCAGAAAATTTAAGTTTTCGCTTTTGGAAATTCCTCGCATCTCTTCAGACATTGTTTCAGACACCCATGCCTCATAACGCCGGGAAAGCTTCCAGAGATTGCCCTTCCATAACGGCATATCTTTTTCCAGCCTGGCTTCGACTTTCTTTATAAGCGGCGATAAAAATGGTGACAGATAAGATTCAATCATGGAACGGGTTTGACGTTGATGCTCCCGGGAAATAATTCCCAGTTCTTCTTCCATCAGTTCTTCGTTAACCCGCTCATTGAAGATCTGATCACTCAGCCTGTCCCGGTTCAGGTCAGCCTGCATCGATGAACGCAGCGCAATTCTGAGGTAGTTCAGAGTGGACTGTGACAGAGAAAGGGTTTTATAGCGCAAAATTCTTAAAAATTCGTCATCCCGGTTGGCACATATTTTCTGAAAAATATCCTTTTCAATGCGTTGTTTCAGGTTTTCGGTCGAATTTTTCGTTGAATAAAGGTAGACAGGGAGTGTCCTGTGGAGCTCACGTTCAAGGGTCTGCTGAAAAAACAAGATGACTTCCTGCTGCTGTTCGGGTGAAAGCAAGTCCGACTTGGTCAGTAAAAGGATAATATTCGGTGTATGGCCGGTCAGTTCACGAATCAAATCCAGGTCATATTCAGACAGAGGACGGTCTGAACTTACAGCAAGTAGAGCAGTTCCTACGGATGGAAGCCAGTTCTCTGACGCAGACTGGTGATATTTGTACACGCTGCCGAGACCTGGCGTATCCACCAGGCGCAGTCCCGGATATTTTTGCAAAGCCGGCAGTTCAATATCCACAATTGCGACATTTTTTTCATTGCCGGGATTCTTAGCCTCTGAAGTAAAATCGGCAATATCGGACAGGGGCACTTCCGTGGCATGCCCATTGAAATGCCTAACCAGCACACGTTCTTTTTCCCCATACTGCAGTCTTGTAACGGCGGTGGTTACAGGAACTGCTCCGACAGGTAGAATATTATGTCCCGTCAGACTGTTGAGAAAAGAACTTTTCCCGGCTTTGAACTGTCCGAGAACGGCAACATCGATGGGCGGGTTTTCGGAAAGTAAATCACGTGCTGCGCTCAGCTGACGATTCAGAGAAATCATCTGAAACTGTTCGCAGGCATCCCCGATAATTTTTAATAAATCAGAGATCTCCCGGACAGACATTCTGGTCGAAATATTGTTCACAATAAAAAACTCCCACAGGTTATTTTTCTGCAGGAGTCATCAGCAATCAATGCGGTTCATTCAGGTGAACTCCATCACCTATCTGATAAGACATGAAACATCTTCAGAAAGCCATATTGAAAAATGGATATTTAGTCAATATGATTGTTAATAACGTTGATTTGATTCATGATAAACGAAGGTGATTGCGGCATTTGCACCAAGGAATACCGGATCGTTTTTCTGTGGGGAAGACCTACGGCCTCCCCACAGAAAAACGCAGGTTTGGGTTACCTATTGACCTTTCATCATTGCAGCAACGTCATCGTTTACTGTACCGATCGGTTTGATGTCGAACTTCTCCACCAGAACCTTGGCCACGGCCGGCGACAGAAACGCGGGCAGCGTCGGCCCCAGACGAATGCCTTTCACCCCCAGATAAAGCAGGGCCAGCAGCACAGCTACCGCCTTTTGCTCATACCAGGCGATATCGTAGGAAATCGGCAGTTCATTAATGTCTTTTAAACCGAAAACTTCTTTTAGCTTCAGGGCAATCACCGCCAGCGAATAGGAATCATTGCACTGGCCCGCATCCAGAACACGGGGAATGCCGCCGATGTCGCCAAGGGCTAGTTTGTTGTAGCGATATTTCGCGCACCCGGCCGTGAGAATCACCGTGTCCTTCGGCAACGCTTCAGCAACTTCGGTGAAATAACCGCGGGTTTTATGCCGTCCGTCGCAACCGGCCATCACAACGAACCGTTTAATGGCACCGGACTTGACGGCGTCAATAACCTTGTCCG
>JAQVLL010000123.1 GCA_028704195.1 Smithellaceae bacterium | reverse complement strand
GCGATGATTCCGACACATTGATACGGCACGCCGACGAGGCCATGTACAGGATAAAGAAAACCTGCGGAAAAAACAGTTTTCTTTTTTTTGAACCGTAATAAAAGATAAAGACTGCCTGAAAACACGCTACAGGGTAATCGAATAATACTTTTCCGTTTCCCTTTCATGCTTTCCCAGATAGAGGACACCGCTCCAGCCGTCAATGCAGATAAAATCTCCCGTTTTGATCGTTTGCCCTTCTATCGTGGCATAGCCTTCCGATTCGTAAACCTTTAGTTTCCCCAGCCCGACAACACCGACCTTGCTGAGTTGCGGAATCGTCACGGCGGCGTGGGACGTCGCGCCGCCCTTGGCGGTCAGCAACCCCTCCACCTGCAGCAGGACGCCGACATCATCAGGCACCGTATCGGGACGCACCAGGATCAAAGATGTTTTCGGCTCCTTTTCGCGGAACCGTTTAATATCCTCTTCGGAATAAACCGCCTTGCCGCAAAGCGCGCCACCGCTCACACCAATCCCCGTTCCCAGCAGGGACGCCGACAGCAATGGGGTGTCTTTAAAGCGCCTGAGGGTCTTGGTTTTCACCTGATCCATGTCCCGGGTCTGCAGGGTAAATAACTGCTCTTTTCGGGGACCTTCAAATGTAAATTCTATTTCCTGGTGATTGAGGCCTTTTTCGTAAATCATGATTTCCGCGATCTTGACCAGCTCGGCATAAATATCCGGAAACGTAACCTCAAGCGAAATATCGGTATGCCGATGTTCGGTAATCCGCTGTTTTTCGGAAATGGGAAACGTTTCGACGAGGCCGGAAACGATGTCATCTCCCTGGACCCCAAAAATAAAATCGCCGTAAAGCGTCACGTCGGAGGATGCGCTTTTCGGGTCGCGGGTAAAAATCACACCCGAACCGGATCTTTCATGGAGATTGCCGAAAACCATCGCCTGCACGATTACAGCGGTGCCCCATTCATCGGACAAGCGCATTTGATGCCGGTAAATTTTAGCCTGTTCGGAATACCAGGAATCAAAAACCTGTAAGATAGCATGGCGCAACTGCCGCATCGGATCATCCGCCAGCGGAATGCCGTTATCCTGAATGCCCTTTTTGTAAGCCTGCGCGATTGCCTTCATCAGTTCAGGCGGAAACTGAATTTTTCTCTCCACACCATGTCTCTGTTTGAAGCCTTCCATAATGGCATCAAAAAAGTCCCGGCTCAGCCCGTGGAACATGCCCCAGGTCTGAAGGAAGCGGCGGTAGGAATCCCACGCCGCCCACTGGAAGTCTTTTCTTCCTCCCAGGCTTTCCGCGATGGACGCGTTGATGCCGACATTCAGGAAAGAGCGCATCATTCCCGGCAGAGAAACCGAGGCTCCGCTCCGAACCGATAAAAGCAGCGGGTTGCTGCGATCGCCGAACTTTCGGCCTGTTTTTCTTTCCAGCTCGGAAATTTGTTTATTGATGCGGTCGACCAGGTCGCGGAAAATATACTTATAGCCGTAAACAGCATCATATCCACGGAAAACTTCCGTGGTAATGATGAACCCCGGCGGCACCGGGAAGCCAAACGAGACCAGTTTTTTGAGAAAATAGCCTTTATTCCCCAGAAGGATCTGATTATCCATTTTGGCGTTTTTGGCGTAAATGGAGGAGACCGCCAGTTCAGGATTGTAATCCATCAGCAGATTGAGAATTCTCTTGTTGTCCTTGAATTTTTCCAGTTCCGCGGTGAGTGTTTTAATGACCGCGTGAACGAAGTTGTCCAGCACCTGCAAGCCGAAAGCAGACGAAATCATGCTGCGAATAAAACTCTCTGATTCCTGATAAACCAGTTCATCGCTCCGGATCGGTTCGCTTTTCACGCCGGCATCCTGCTTGGGCATCTTGATCTGACGGACGATCACCGGCAGATTAACACTGTGGGCGTCGATATAGTAATCGCGAATCACATCCTGAATGCCCTTGGAAATGAACCGGAAAATATCCAGGTACTGCTCGGCGGTAAATTGTTTGATGGGCAGTGCGCTTGTGACATATTTCACCTTGGCCACCAACCCTTCCGTGGAAATTCCCTCCAGCTCCAGCGCGGAGAGATAAAGCCACAGATAGGTGTGAACTCTGACAATCGTACGCTTGGTGATAAACTTCAGATTCAGGGATTGAATCAGCTCCTCAAACAGCATGCCGCCCAGGCTCTCCAGGCGCAGGATGATACCCATCGCGTCAAATTTTTCCTCGTGATAGGTCCCGTACATGGACGGAATGCCCGCGGCAATATGCCGTTTATGATAGATATTTTCAAAGGACTGGGTTTTCTTTTCCGAAAGCACCCTGGCTTTCAGCACGGCCAGAAATTTCAGAATCAGTACCAGGCTGCGGTAATAATTTTTCGTTTTCAGCGACCGTCTCAGCGACGAAATGTCCTGCCCGGCAAAAACATTGACGGCTTCCAGGTCTTTGAGCAAATCATGATACTGAGGATAATATTTTTTATGGATCAACTGATAGATACGGATCATCAGCGACACGCGCTCCCGATCCACGTCTGAAAGATCGTTGATTTGCTGAATCTCCCCGGCAATCTTTCCATTGTCCCATTCCAGGAATTTTCTCGGGTCATTGCCGACCTTCGGAAAAAGCAGCACGAAGGCGTGATGCATGCCGTCAAAGTATTCCCCGGAATTTTGTACCTGGTCAAACACTTCATCCGGAATGTGACTGCGGATAAATTTTTTGTCACCGGAAAACCAGTACTGAAAGATATGCTCGGTAAACTCGACCAGCATACTGTTACTTTCGACATGGGATTGCTTTCTGAAAAAATCAATCAGGCAGTCTTTGCGGAAGGAAATTTCATCTACACGGGTGGTGATGTCCCGCAATTCACCTTCCGCACCGATTTCGCTGAAATACACGGGGAAAATGCGCAAAAGCTGTTTGATCAGGTTGAACGCCGGCGCGATATCCGTGTTGAGAAGCCTGGAAATATCCCGCTGGATCAAATCCGTGTCGCGAATAAAAACCCCGCCGATTTTCAGATTGACGATCAGGGCGGAGATCAATCTCTTCGTCCAGCGCGGCTTCATGGCAATAATTTCCAGCCACGCACGGATGGTTCTAACATGTTCTGGGTTGACCTGCACCTGCCATTCTGTCGTCGAACCGCGGATTTCCGGATATTCAAATCCGTAGGCGATCAACTCGTCAATAAACGTCTCCACCAGCGGGTGATTATTTTGCGCGAAAACTTCCCTGCCCGTGGTGATAATGCAGTCGATGCCCGCGCCGCGGAATTCATTTTGCGATGTATTCTTTTTTAAAAACGTGAAAATCCTGCGGACAAAATCATCCAGTCTTTCCTTCTTTTCCTCCTGAAAAACCATCTTCAGCGAATAATTGATTTCCCGCATGGCGCTGACATGGATATCCTTGAGTCCCGGGACAGACATGACACCGAAAAGAAAATCCAGTTTCACCAGGTGATGGCCCTGATACACCTGGGATTTCTCCAGCTGGTCCGCCACATGCAGGTAGCCGTCGATAATCTGGAAATAATCCGGCAGCGATAAAAACCCTTCCATGTGCGCACCGGCCTTCTCGCCATCCCGGGGACAAAGCTCTTCGACCTGCATGATCAGTTTGCTAAAATGGTAATGACTGAGCGGCTCCACCAGCTCAAGATAGGTCCTCTCCTCGAACGTTGCGCCGGTACCGCGTTCCACGATAAGCCATAAGGCGGGATCGGGCTGGGTCAGCCAGAACGAGTAGGTCGCCCTGAACATCTTGTAGAGCAGCAGATCGAAAGACGGCGTGGAAAGATTGACTTTCTTTTCCATAACGCCACGAATGATTCTTTTCAGGTAAGATGAGCATTTTTTAAACAGATCCGATTCCGCGTCGGCAATTTCCATCAGTGAATTGATGAATCCCGGAAATAAAGACAGGTTTCTTTCCAGAAATTCATTGCTCTGCATGATGATCGCGTCCGCGTAATCGAAAAGATAATGAATGGCGCTGTCTTTTACATCATCGGACGCGGAGGATTTCAGGACATCAAAATAAATCGTCAATAGAATGGATAAAGCGGACAGGCCCTCCGGGTGATTATTATAAATATAAAAATCACCGATGGAGATAGACTTGAGTTCCTTCAGGACGTAATCCCAGTTTACATAAGGATGATTGAGCTCCGTCAGCATCTCGCGGGTTTTTTTCTGCAGACCGTAGTGGTCCCGGACGATCTGTAAAAGCGGCATGTATTGCTCTGGAATCCGGACATCCATGGCCGTCCTTTCCAGATTGACCTTCAGCGCTGACGAAACCCATGGATTACTCTTTTCGACAGGTTTTGATTTTGTTGCCATATGAAAATTCCTTCACGTGGCAGATTAATCAGAATTCCAGCCGGATTTCAAGGCCGTAATTCCGATTTTCCGTTGGGACACAAAAAGACTCCCAGGAAATGCTAACTTTTCTTTTTTCC
Source organism: Smithellaceae bacterium (assembly GCA_028704195.1). GTDB lineage: Bacteria > Desulfobacterota > Syntrophia > Syntrophales > Smithellaceae > UBA8904. The sequence continues at coordinate 1,919 of JAQVLL010000123.1, read as the reverse complement.
AGAAAATTTCTCCAGCAGCACAACAATCAACTGAATGATGCAGGCAACACTGAAGGATATGACTACCGTCAATCCGTAAGTCAATAAAGATTCATTCCATCCGTTCATATCGGATCTCCTTCGTTATTTAGCCAAAAGGCTGCAGAAAATACCGGAGATAATCGCCGTGGTGATGACGCCGCTGACATTGGCGCCCAATGCATCCGGCAAAATAATGGCGGTGCGATTCACTTTCGAAACAACCTTTTGCGCCACCTTGGACGTCGTGGGCGTGCAACTGACACCGGCAATACCTATTGCCGGGTTGAATTTGCCGCGCGTTATAAAATACAGCAGGTAACCGCCAAGAATGCCGCCAATACCAGAAATCAAAAGCGCGAGCATACCCAGCAAAAGCAGAGGCAATACCTTTGGATCCATAATCGTATTGACGTCACATAAAACGCCCAGCATCAATCCCAGAAACATCGTCGAACCGTAAAGAATGGGCCCCTGTAGAAGGTTAATAAATTCCTTAATACCGGACTCCCGGATCACCACACCGAAGAACAGCGAAAAAATCAGCGGAGCCGCAACCGGAAGAAGAAAGGAGAGGAAAACGCAGGCAACCACTGCAAAAAGCATTTTTTCTCCGGAGGTAATGTCTCTTTTCTTTTTCGGCGGCGGTGGTTTGATGGCCAACAGTTTCTTTGGCACCATCGCCCGAATTAGGTATGGATATCCGCCGTAGGCAAATCCCAGGTAAAGATAAGCAATAATGGCAATGGGGACAAAAAGTTCCGGAGCCAGACGAAGTGAAGTAAACAGAACCATGGGACCGTCGGCTCCTCCGACGATGGAAATCGCAGCTGCCTGTTGAGGCGTATAACCAAAAAGCTGGGCAACGGGGAAAGTAATGATGGTTCCCAGCTCTGCACAGACGGCGATGAACATGCTCTGAAAGGGTCTGGCCATCACATAGCCGACATCCAGCAAAGCACCAATACCCATAAAGATCAAACAGGCGATCAGACCGTTACTGAACGTCATCGTATAGATCGGCTGAAGCCAGTTAATCTGCAGAACCGTGATAATCTCCGCGGCATTTTTTACCGCATCAACCGTGGCGCCCGCCTGGGCTTCCACGAAAAACGTCCCCACTCCACCATGCAGATTCAGTGGATCAAAAAACATGATGGCGGCATTCACCGTTGCCATGCCCAGACCCATGGGAATCATCAGCAAGGCTTCCAGATACCCCTTTTTCCCCATGTAGATCAGCAAGAACCCCAGCAGGATCAGTCCGATTCTGGCAAAGGCCATTTTGGGATCTTGTGAAAAAGAATTCACTAAGGTTGTAACACCCTGAAATATATTGGCAACAGCATCCCACGTCATTGATGATTCTCCTTATGATATTAAGAATATAATGCGGCATTTCCGGTTCGATAAAATTTTACGCTGATAGCACATTGTTTTTTGTGAAGTCAAACGTTCTTTTTTCATTCCAACGATATTCATATGATAAACGTTTTCACTTCTTATTATGTTGACAAAAGAAACCCCTTGCCAATATAAGGCATAAAGGTGTGAGGCGATTATGTAACGTTTGTTATATGATTCTCCGGCAAAAAAAAGTCAAGAACGAAAAAATCGGAAAGGAAATATGGGAATCCAATGCCGGAAGCAAACCCTTGATGATTCCTTTCCTGCTTTTCGATTCCGGTAAAAGATTGGAATCAGCCGCAGGACGATTCCATACACTGCGGGACAAATTGTCATACTTTTATCATTGGATAAATATTAGAAAGGATTAATGGACTGATGTCGTATCAGAGTGTTGCAGATGTTGAAACGAGGCTGACGAAGGCCGGATACATCCCTTCGCGGGAAATCGCCACGGTTATATTCCTCGCGCAGGCAACGCAAAAACCCGTATT
>JAQVLL010000122.1 GCA_028704195.1 Smithellaceae bacterium | reverse complement strand
CGGCGGCCGCCGCAAAAGCAGCGACACTTCACGGTAGGCCCGTGCGTGTGATGTCAGATCGTCGTAGACAATCAAAACGTCCCTGCCCTGCTCTACAAAATATTCCCCCATGCTTGTGGCCGCGTAAGGCGCGATAAACTGCAAGCCCGGTGTGTCTTCACCGGTGGCCACTACCACAATGCATGATCCCATCACGCCGTGATCCCGCAAATCGGCAATCACCTTGGCCACATCAGCGCTTTTCTTGCCGGTGGCACAATAAATAGAAATAATACCGGTTTCCTTCTGGTTGATAATCGTATCCACGGCAATGGCCGTTTTGCCGGTCATTCTGTCACCCAAGATTAATTCACGCTGGCCGCGCCCAACGGGAATGAGCGCATCGATTACCTTGATGCCTGTCTGCAACGGAACGACAACCGGCGCACGGTCCATAACCGCCGGCGCTGGTCTTTCCACCGGAAGACGCATGACCGTATTAACTTCTCCCAGACCGTCCAGCGGGCGTCCGAGAGGATCGACCACCCGTCCCAAAAGTCCGTCTCCTACCGGCACATCCAGGACGCGCTTGGTGCGCTGCACTTCCGACCCGACCTGCAGATTTTCGCTGGGGTCCAGAAGAACAACGCCGATTTCCTTCGGATCTATATTGAAAACAAGTCCCATATAATTTCCGGCAAATCGAACCAGTTCCTCCGCCCGGATATGCGGCAGACCGCTGACCCTGGCTATATCCCGTCCAACAAATTCCACCTGGCCCACCTCATATTGCTTCAGTTCAGGATTCTGCCCGTCCAGGACCTTGTCCATCGTATCAAATGTATCATCCAGAAACGTTTTCAATTCCTGACTTTCCAATTTGCTGACCTCTGAATTCATTCTACGCCTCCTCAATCAGGCTGATAGCTTATTATGCTGTAGGCTGTTGGCCTTTAGGATGTTTGGCTATTAGTCTACAGCCTAATAGCCTATTCTTATGTCGTGTGCGCCTCTTTCTGGAGGGTTTCCGTCAGACTTTCAACAAGGGCCTCCAGATATTCGTTAAGACTCCAGGCGATCTTGTGCCCATTCACCCGCAATTCGATGCCCGACACAATATCCGGCTGTTTCAAATAACGAATCGTAAAACCATTGGTAATCTGCTTTTTCAGAGCTTCCTCAATTTGTGCTTGCCTCGGCTCGGCAATGCCGAAGGCGCTCTGAATGATGACCTTATTGCCTCCGCCACTGATCGCCTTGCGAATCTGAACACTTTTTTCCTCATCAAGCGCTTTGACGCGACGGATAAATTCATCAACGATCCGCTCTTCCAGCTCCACATCAGCCAGATCAGCCAGTGCCTTGCGTGCCGTCGCATATAATTGTTTGGCCGCACGTTGTCGCAAATCATAGAAAAAGGCGTCCTGTTCCCGAACCAGCATATCCTGCCATCTCGCCTTTACGGCATCGACATCTGTGCGCACTTTTTCCATCAACTCCTTTCGCTTGGCGTCGGCGGCCATCGTTGCCTCATTGAGCATGATCTCCTTTTTCTCATGGAGCATCCGGTTGCGCTTTTCGTAAAGCTCGGCTTCCTCGTTGGCCTTGACTTTGAGATCTTCAGCTTCAGCGAAGCGTGAGGCTATTTTTGCTTCACGGTCATCCATAGCCTTGATGATCCGCCCGTAAAGAAAGCGTTTCAACAAGTACATGAGCAGGAGGAAATTAAAGATTTGCGCTAAAAAAACAAACCAGTCGATATGCATGGATCATCCCCCTCACTTGATAATGTGGCCCCAGAAAGGATTGGCGAAAATCAGAATCATGGAAATAACGAAGCAGTAAATGGCGATGGATTCAATCATGGCCAATCCCACAAAAAGCGTTCTTGTTAAAGAATTTCTCTCATCCGGCTGCTGGGCGATCGCGGCCAGCGCCTGGGATATTGCCTGTCCCATACCCAGACCGGGACCAAGTGAACCAATTGCCATTGCCAAAGCCGCACCGAAAATCGATGCCATCGCGACGATACTGATGCTGTCCATAAATACTCCTCCTTTATAAAATTGTTTTTAAGCGCTAACGCCTTCTTTGTTTGTCTCTGTATGATGAACTTCGTCTTCAGCGGAGAGCGCTGAAGCGATATAAACCATGGAAAGGATCGCAAAAATATAGGCCTGGATCACCCCGATGAGCAGTCCCAGAATCTGCATGACGACCGGGAACAAAAAGGGTGTAACCGCCAGCAGGATGCCCACAACCTTTTCGTGACTCATAATGTTGCCAAAAAGACGAACGGTAAGCGCCAGCGTTCTGGACAATTCTCCCATGACATGGAAAGGGAAAAAGATAAAATTAGGCTGAAAATATTCCCTCACGTAATGAAAAAGACCATTGCGCGATATGCCGTAGAAGGGAACGGCGATAAATACACAAGTAGCGAGCGCCGCGGTGGTCGTCATGGACGACGTCGGAGCGACAAAACCGGGCACAACAACCAGCACATTGGACATGCAAATAAACAGAAAGAGGGTACCGACCAGCGGAACATAGTGATCCGCGCCTTTTTTCGTCATTTCACTGATTTCACCCCGAATGATCGAAATAATCACTTCCAGGAAATGCTGCCAGCGCGACACATTCATTTCCGACGACAGGTGGCGCGTGATGAACCAGGACCCCACGACCAGGATGGCCATCACAAGCCAGGTATAGAGGATGGTCGCATTGATCACAATGAAGCTCCAACTCCAGATGATCACCTGATCGGGACTAATCTGATTAAGGGATACAATCTCCATATCGACTCCTTGACCGGCTCGATGAGGGAGCTACCGGCTATTCTTTAATCCCGCTCACGCGGGACGAGCGTTAATTCTCCTTAGCTTGCTGCGACATCACGACATTCATTTCATACCTCGACGGCTTGCTGCGAAGTGGTTGATTGAACCGCATGAGCCGCTTTTTGAGGACCCAGGCGATAAGTAAGGATTTTCCTCATTACAACAAAACCCACGAGGGCGGCGGCAAGCCGCTCCCAATGGACACCCATGACAAAGTAAAATCCAGCCGTCAGCACGGCCATGCGCAGGATAAGGCTGCCCAGCATCAGGCGCACGGGGCTTGCAGTAGACGGCAGGCGCCGCACCGTCTGCCAGAGCGCGGTGAAGTAGAAAGCGCCGAGGACCAACCCCGCGGCAAAACAACCCGCCCAAATCATCAGGGACACACTCATATTATTCTTCCTCAATAATTCTGCTGCGCACTTTTCTCACCCAGTAGGCCGCGTTGATGCAGCCGACAATCACGCCGGCAATCAGAAACATCAGCGCCCAGGAATACCGGCTGGGCCAGGTACGGTCAATCCAGAGGCCCAGAGCAATGCCGACCAGTGTGGGAATGGCGACTGCCCATCCGACAATCCCGAACATCCCCAGTCCGAACCAGACGGTTTCATCCTTATGACGGAGCCCTTTCAACCGCAGTGCTTCCTTTTTAGCGACCTGTTCGGTGAAATGGTCAGCTATCTTCCGCCTTCTTCCGTTGGATGTTCGTCGTATCTCAACCATGCTAACTCCTCTTTGATCGTTCTACGTTCTATGTTCACAATCCACAACATAGAACCTTGCCCCTTGAACCTTTAACCTTGACCCGTCTTTCTATTTCAGTTCAACAAATCGGCGAATCAGCGATGCCTCCAATTTTGCCGACGCGGAACGAACCATCTTCTCCCGCTCGTCAAGAACATCATACTGCTGCACAACCACCTGTTTGAGCTTTCCCAAATCCGGCGCCTTCACGGCATTACGCGTGGATACCAGAACGTCCGAACCTTTTTTTACCAGTGTGCCGACGTCCATGGCCAGTATTTCCTGCCCTCCTGTAGTCAACTCATAGGAGAAGATGCCCGGTGCCAGCGTTGCAACAAAATCAATATGATTGGGCATCAAACAAAAGGATCCGTTTTCCGCTTCCGCGACGATCTTCGTGACTTCCTGCACCATCATAATTTCGGCCGGCAATAAAATTTTAAGCAACATTTTCGATCTTTGCCTCTTCAATAGGTCCAATCATGTAAAGCGCCCGTTCAGGAATATCGGCGAACTCATCGTTGAGTATCCTTTCGCAGCCGTTGAGCGTATCTTCACGGGAAACCATTTTTCCGGACGTACCGGTGAACTGTTCAGTCACAAAAAAGGGCTGGGTAAAAAACCTCTCCAGGCGTCTTGCACGGAAAACGGTCCGCTGATCTTCACGGGACAGTTCAGAAATACCGAGCATGGCGATGATGTCTTTTAAATCTTCATAGACGGCCAGCGTTTTGCGGATTTCCTGGGCAATTTTATAATGTCGTTCGCCGGCAATGTTCGGCATCAGCATCTTGGATCCGGATTGCAGCAGATCGATGGCCGGATAGAGGCCTTCACTGGCCCGCTTGCGCGACAGAGCAATCGTTGCAGACAAGTGACCAAAGGTATGAACCGCTGAAGGATCGGTAAAATCGTCCGCCGGCACATACACTGCCTGAATGGAAGTGATAGCGCCGGTTTTGGTGTTACAGATGCGCTCTTCGAGTTCGGCCAATTCCGTCGCCAGTGTCGGCTGATACCCCAGTCGCGAAGGCAGCTGTCCGAGAAGACCGGAAACTTCCATGCCCGCCTGGATAAAACGAAAAATGTTATCGATCATCAGCAAAACGTCCTGTTTGGCGTCGTCACGGAAATATTCCGCCATCGTCAGGGCCGCATGCCCTACGCGGAAACGCGCACCGGGCGGTTCATTCATCTGTCCGAACACCATGACGGTATTTCCCAGAACGCCGCTCTCTTCCATTTCCCGGTAGAGTTCCTCACCCTCGCGGCATCGTTCACCGATTCCGCAGAAGATACTCATCCCTTCGTGACCGCTCACCGTGTTGTGGATCATTTCCGTGATTAGAACAGTCTTGCCGACGCCTGCACCGCCGAACAATCCGGCTTTGCCGCCGCGCTCCAGAGGGGCAAGAACGTCTATCGCTTTGATGCCGGTCTCAAATATTTCGGACACGGTTGATTGATCGCGAAGCGGAATCGGTTCGCGATGGATGGAACGGACTTCACAGCCTTCCACGTCACCCTTCTTGTCGATGGTGTTTCCGAAAACATTAAACACTCTACCCATCAGCGGGGCACCCACCGGCACCTCGAAAGGTTTGCCTGTGTCCGTGACAATCTGGCCGCGGGCCAGACCCTGTGTGGGAGTCAACGCAACACCCCGGATGGTATTATTATCCAGCTGCGTAAATACCTCGATGATGTATTCACCATTTTCTCCCGCTGTGAGCACATTACGGATCTGCGGTGCCACGGGAAACTGAATATCAACAACACTGCTTCGAATGGATAAAACCTTTCCTTGATTCATTTGTTCGGCCACGGTTCGTTCACCTCGTTTTATTTTTTCGGGGGAACATTCCCCATTAAAGAAAATATTTTTCCGTTGCGATATCAATGAAACAGTCAAAGATCATTGTCATTCACATCCGGCACTTCGGTTCCTGCTGTACGGCATTCATGCTGGAATTGCCTGGCTCACTTATGCAGTACAGCAACAGGTATGCCAAACATTCTGAAAAACAATAAGACACTGATTCCCTTGATTAATAAATAAATATGGGGGGGAAAAATGCAGACCTCAGGAATGACCTGGATGTCGTTTTGAAAGACTGCCCGGATTGCGTGTATCACGCCAGATACAGACTGCATAAGGCATAAAAGACAATGACGTTTATGTCATGGGGTACGGCGGAAATGTCATGGTTGATTTTGTCTTTGCTACAGTTTAAGCCCGCGCACGCGGGACGAGTGTTAATTCAACGTAGTTTTCTGTGAGGTGATTGATCCTTGCCGGGCATTAGCCGGCAGAATATCTAAAGTCATGAAAAGTTCCAGCTTATCAGGAGTTACCTTTTGTCCCGGCCAGCTTTCGCTGCAGCTGCCTGAGTGTGATACCCAGAATGCGGGCGGCTTCACGGCGGTTGCCGCCGGTGGAATGTAAAACAAACATCACATGGGCCGCATCGTTTTCCTTGAGCGTGCAGAGGCCACGACTCGACAGGGACAGCTGAGATTCCATCCCCGCATTGTCTCCCAGGTGCGTGGGTAGAATAACCGGGCCATCGGCAAGCAAAACGGCATTTTCCACAATCTGCGAAAGTTCGCGGATGTTGCCGGGATAATCTCTACCTGCAAGCACATTCATGGCTTCGGGACTGAACCCTGAAATGTTTTTATTGTGGCGTGCACAGGCATTCTGGAAAAAATGAGCCGCAAGCAACGGGATATCGTTTCTTCTTTCCCTGAGCGCCGGCAGGCAGATGTATGCGGATTTTAAACGATACAGCAGATCTATTCGAAAATTGCCTTCCTGGCATGCACGATCCACTTCTTTATTGGTTGCCGAGATCAGCCGAACATCCAC
>JAQVLL010000121.1 GCA_028704195.1 Smithellaceae bacterium | reverse complement strand
ATGAGCCGTTCGCGGGGATGAACCTTGAAGAAAAAGAAGATATGGTGCGTTTTCTCCTCGAGCTCAACGGACGATGGGGACTCACGATGGTTCTGGTTGAACATGACATGTCCATCGTCATGAGCATTGCCCGGCGCATCATGGTGCTCAATTTCGGAGAAAAACTGGGAGAAGGCACTCCTGAAGAAATCAGTGTCAACCCCGAGGTCATCAAGGCGTATCTGGGAGACGCCCAGACAACAGAATGACAGAAGGCTAAACATTTGGACAAGCTATACTCACATCAGATCATCAGAAATCAGGTCACCCTGCCGCAGCTGCTGGCTCAAAACGCGAAAACGTTCGGTGACACGAAGACGGCAATCCGTGAGAAAGCTTATGGAATATGGCAAAAATATACATGGAATGATTATTTTAACTATGTAGTGAAAACTGCTGCCGGTTTTGCAGCCCTGAATATGAAGCGGGGTGACAACCTGTGCATGATTGTCAATAATTCACCTGAATGGCTCTTCTGTGAACTGGCGGTGCATGCTCTGGGCGCTACCACGCTTAATTTGTTCACGTCTTCCATTGCCGAAGAGCTGATTTTTTCCATAAACCGCATTCATTCGCCCATCGTGGTCGTTCAGGATCAGGAGCAGGTGGATAAGCTCCTCGAAGTCAAAGACAAACTGCCACAGGTACAAAAAGTTGTTTACATTGATCCAACCGGTATGACTTCCTATGAGGGTGATCCCTGGCTGATCGGTTATGCCGGGCTCCTAGAGATCGGCAACCATTTTATTACGGATCATCCGGACTATGTTGAGCAGGAAATCATTAAGGGGCGTCCGAATGATATCGCTGTGATGATTCAGACGTCCGGAACCACCGGTGTTCCAAAAATTGCCATGCTGTCTCACCGCAATCTGACCACTATGGCGGTCCAGTGGGTTGAGAATGCAAATATTCAACCGGAAGAAAACTGGATCTCCATTTCGCCGCCCGCCTGGATTGTCGATCAGATGTGGGGCATGGGCGTGGCCCTGGGCAGCGCAATGATCATGAACTTTCCGGAAACAGCCGAAACGGTGCTGGAAGATTACCGGGATATCGGGCCCTCCATGCTGATTACGTCCTCGCGTTTCTGGGAGGATATGGCATCGCGCATTCGCGTGAAAATATCAGATGCCAGCTTTATCAAGAGAAAACTCTTCCATCTCGGGGAAAAGGTCGGCAGGTCGGTGGTTGCCAAACGATTGCACAGGCAGACCATTTCCTGGCCCGAAAAAGCGCTGTATCAGTTTCTGAGACTGGCCGTTTACAATCCATTGCTGGATCGTCTGGGCTGTTCTCATTTTAACAGCGCCTTCACCGGAGGTCATCCGATCAGCCCGGATGTCATCGGGTTTTTCCGGGCTATCGGCCTGAATCTGAAACAGTGCTACGGCCTGACGGAATCCTGCGGGATTTTTCAGGTTCAGCCTGACGATGAAGTCAAACTGGAGACAGTAGGGAAACCTCTGCCGCTCACAGAAGTGAAACTTGCCGAGGATCAGGAAGTGCTTGTGAAATCGGAAGCTAACTTTTCCGGATATTACAATGATTACAAATCAACGGAAGCAGCATTTGAAAACGGCTGGCTCAAAACGGGGGACGCGGGGTATATTGACGAGGAGGGCCACCTTCTGATCATTGGTCGCAAGGAAGATATTATCCGCAATAAAAGCGGAGAGGCTTTTTCTCCGGATTTCATAGAAACCCGTCTGAAGTTCAGTCCCTATATCAAGGAGGCGGTCACCTTCGGAGAGGCGCGTCCCTATATTTCCGCCATGATCAATGTCGATCTGGGCAACGTCGGCAACTGGGCGGAAGAGAGAATGATCCCCTACACCACTTACATGGACTTATCCCAGCAACAGGCCGTGGAGGAATTGATCCTGGGGGAAGTCCGTCAGGTCAATGAACAGCTTCCTGAGGTAATGAAGATACGGAAATTCGTCCTCCTTTACAAACTTCTGGACGCGGACGATGACGAATTGACCCGTACCGGAAAGGTGCGCCGCCGTTTTGTATACGGTTTGTATATTAAAATCATCGAGGCAATGTACGGCGGGATGAAGAGTGTTCCGGTCACGGGAAAAATCCGTTACCGTGATGGACGAATCGGCGAAATCGAAACCACGATCAACATACTAAGCGTGGATTAAGGAATCAGGCTATGGATTTTTTTCTGCAACTATTGGTGAACGGCATTTGTGTGGGACTGCTTTATGGTATTTCCGCCATGGGTTTTGTCATGATCTTCAAGGCATCGAGTGTCCTCAATTTTGCCCATGGAGAACTTCTGGCACTGGGTGCTTTCTTTTTCCTGTCGCTCGTTACTTGGGGAAAACTGCCCATCGTTGCCTCCTTTCTGTTGACGCTGGCCGGCTGTTTTATCCTGGGTTTCCTGATTGAAAAATTCTTCTTAAGGCCGCTGATCGGCGAGAAACTGATTTTTGTTATCATGCTCACGGTGGGCTTGTCCGCGATGTTCAAAGGCCTTATTCTGCTCATCTGGGGCGGGAACCTGCATACCTATCCCGAATTCCTGCCTTCATCTATGGAATTGAATCTGGGATCCATTTATATTGCGCCGGTTTATTCAGCCACCCTGATCATCAGCATTATTTTCCTTGTACTTTTTGGGTTGTTTTTCAAAAAATCATCCCAGGGGATTTTCATGCGGTCTGTGGCCGATAATCAAAAGGCTGCATTATCTTTGGGGGTTCATGTCCGGCGAGTCTTCGCACTGTCTTGGGCGATTGCCGCGATGGTGGCCTGCATGAGCGGGATCGTCCTGGGCATCATCAACGGCGTGAATGTTCATGATCTGAGCGCCATCGGCCTGAAGGTGTTTCCCGTAGTCATTCTGGGAGGGCTCGACAGTATCGGGGGAGCGATCATCGGCGGCATGATCATCGGGCTTCTGGAAACATTTACCGGCGGATATCTGTCGCCGTCTCTGCGCGACGTTGTTCCTTATATTGTCCTGGTCTTTATTCTGATGGTCAAACCCTATGGACTGTTCGGACTGGTGGAGATTGAAAGAGTTTAGAAAGCAGAAATCGACATGAAAAATTTATCTTTTCATCCCTGCGGCAACTATCATGAGAACTATAGCCAGGAATTCTCCATTTTCGAGACCTGGTTTGGAAGAGTAAGCCTGAGCGTGTTTCTGATCCTTCTGTTCGGCTTCGCGCCTTTTGTGTTGAGTCCCTATCTTCTCTATGTTTTAAATACGATCGGTATCCTGGCAATTGCCGCTATCGGGCTCAACATTCTCGTCGGTTACACCGGGCAGATATCCCTGGGGCATGGTGCTTTTTTTGGAGTCGGTGCTTACGCTGCGGCAATTCTGGCCACCCGTCTGGGGGTGCCGTTTTATCTGTCCATTCCCGCTGCCGGCTTTGTTACGGCCTTGATTGGTATGATTTTCGGCATTCCATCCGGCAGACTGAAAGGATTGTATCTGACGATTGCAACACTGGCCGGACAGATTATCATTGAATATGTATTGATTCAATGGGAAAGCCTGACCAGGGGAACCATGGGGATTACACTGCCAGCACCGCAGATATTCGACTGGACGATTTCCGGAGACAAAACCTTTTTCTTTTTTATTTTTGCCTGCCTGGTCATGATGACGTGGTTTGCCGTAAATATTATGCGCAGTAAATATGGAAGGGCGTTTATTGCCATTCGGGACAACGACCGTGCAGCTGAAGGAATGGGCATCCCCATTTTCAAATATAAACTGTTGTCGTTCGCGATCAGCTCATTTTACGCCGGTTTTGCCGGGGCTCTCTGGGCATACTACATGGTCAGCATCACGACGGAACCCTTTAATCTGGGCCTTTCCGTGGAGTTCATCGCCATGGTCATTATCGGGGGCATGGGGAATATTCCCGGCGCGATTTTCGGAGCGACCTTCATTACCGTCCTCAATGAAATTTTAAGATACACGACGGGACTGTTGATGAATGTCGGGGTGGTCACCAGCATGGGCCTGAATATGGCTCCGTTGAAAGAATTCGTCTTCGGTCTGGCAATTGTCCTGTTTATTCTGCTGGAACCGAAAGGCATTGCGGAGCTATGGAGGATCCTGCGTTCTTATTTCCGGCTCTGGCCGTTTTCCTATTAGCATGACAAAAAATCCCTTGAATGGGTTGGACCCGTCTGATCGGGCAAGGATCAATAATGAGTGAAATTTTACTTCAGTTAAACAATATTTCCGTTGTCTATTCCAACGTTATCCAGGTGCTCAAGGGCGTATCGCTGAGTGTGGAACGGGGGCATATCGTGTCGCTGCTGGGAAGCAACGGAGCGGGAAAGACCACGACGCTCAAGGCAATTTCAGGTCTGCTGAAACCCGAAAATGGCGAAGTAACCGACGGAGACATTATTTACAACGGCGTGAATATTCAAAACCAGGCCCCGGAATTCATCACACGTCAGGGCATTATTCAGGTGCTGGAAGGCCGCCAGCCCTTCAAGTACCTGACGATTGAGGAAAATCTGCGTGTCGGCACGGCCACAAGGCCAGGCAAACCCTATAAAGAGGATCTGGAAATGGTCTATCATTATTTCCCGGCACTGGTGACAAGAAGGAAGTCGCTGGCTGGATATTGTAGCGGCGGGGAACTGCAGATGCTGGTGATCGGCCGCGCGCTGATGGCGCATCCGCAATTACTGATGCTGGATGAACCATCGCTGGGACTGGCACCACTGGTCGTTCAGGAGATCTTCCATATCATCAAAAAAATAAATGAAGAACACGACACAACCATTGTGCTGGTCGAACAGAATGCAAATATGGCGCTGCAGGTTGCTCATTACGGCTATGTGATGGAGAATGGGAAAATTGTCATGGAGGGGACATCCAAAGAGTTGTCCGACAATCCGGATGTCAAAGAATTTTATCTGGGAATGGCAGCTTCGGGCATTGCCAAATCTTATAAAGACGTTAAAGCCTATCGCCGGCGCAAGCGCTGGCTGTAATCAGTTTCGTCAATCCGTCAAAGCAGACTGTGCTGAAATTCATTGAATATCATAATAAATTACTGTAAATAAACAATTATTGACAGTCATACACAATATTTAGTAGATCAAAATGGACCTTTTAGAAGAACTTAAAAAACTGTCTCTAAAATTAGATCAGGCAGGAATCGATTATGCCTTATGCGGAGGTTTGGCTATCGCCGTTTATGCTAGGCCCCGGGCAACACTTGATATTGATATTATGATCGATCCGGATTTTCTTTCGGAAACCAAGAAAGCGGCACAAGAACTGGGGTTTACCATGAGTTCCGCGCCGATAAAATTTAATGACGGTGCTGTTATTATTCATCGACTGAGCAAGGTCGATAAGAATTCAGGGGAATATTTTGTGTTGGATTTGCTTCTAGTAACCCCACAAACGAAAAAAGCGTGGGATGGTCGCCTCACAGTCGAGTGGGAAGGCAACCCATTGAAAGTTGTTGCTCCGCAAGGGCTGATTTTACTCAAATCATTACGCAACACTGGTCAGGACCAGGATGATATTGAATATCTCAGGAGTTTGGAAAATGAAGATTGATATGAGTGCTGAGGCTATTGCCAAACGGTTGAAGGTTGTAAATGAGCTAAGAAGAACATGCCTTTCTCTTGCCAATTCCAGCGTAGGGAAGGACATCCAAAAGAAACATTCAGCAAACACGTCTGTACAACGAACCTCGCGGTCGCTCGGCCACTAACCGCAGCTTAAATAAACCCTATTCGGCCAGCGCGTCCCGATTTGTCGAAGAGCTACAAAACATCATGAGCCCAACTTACACCGAACGACAAGGCCAGTTTCTGGCGTTCATCCATCAATACAACCTTCTGAATGGCTGTGCTCCGGCGGAAGCAGACATGCAGCGGTTTTTTCAGATCACAGCGCCGAGCGTTCATTCGATGATTCTAACACTGGAGAAGCGGGGCTTGATTTGTCGCGTGCATGGAAAGGCGCGCAGCATTACACTAATCGTTTCGCCCGAATTCTTGCCTCCATTGAACGCGTTGAACCTGGAGGATTAGAACCATGAAAAATGCAACTAAAGAGCCTAACCGATGGAGTGCTGTCCGCCAACAACTCAACACCTGGGACAAGCCCACGCTGATTGTCTTGTTGAAAGACTTATATGAAATAGGCCCTGAAAACAGAGACTTTATTCATGCCCGTAGTCTAACCGAAAAATGCGGCGGCGAAGCCCTCGAACTGTATCGTAACAAGATTGTTGAACAGTTCTATCCTGCACACGGCGAAGGCAAACTGAAATTAGAAGAGGCACGCAAGGCCATACGCGATTACCACAAAGCCACGGGCAATACCCCGGGAACATTAGAACTGCTGATGACCTATGTGGAGAACGGCATAAAATTTGTCTGTGAGTACGGGG
>JAQVLL010000120.1 GCA_028704195.1 Smithellaceae bacterium | reverse complement strand
ATTCAAGACAGTTCAGGAAGAAGCGGACGGAAGTTAAAGAAGGATAAACCATTAACGGCCGCTTAAGCGAAAATCATGATCTGTGGATATAGCAAGCCCCCTCAAGGCCCCCTCTTGAGGGGGCTTTGTTTTTTATGACGGAAATTTCTTGACATCGATTTTAGAATCCTGTAATGGTGCCCCGTCCAAATGAAATATTAACTCTAATTCTCCAACTGACTGAACGAAAACTGAATACTCAACCAGCCGATTTGTCGGACGGTGTCCATTTAAACGTGTGTGCATTTGTGGCTGATGGGAACACCACTCTAACCTGTGGCGAAGAGTTTTCCCGTTTTGAGATGATTGAATGCATCACTTTTCATGTCATCTCTGGGAGTCCCGTCATGACGGGATCATGGGAAATCTAATAATCCTGCCCTGCGCCCGGGATATGGATTTCTCCCGGTGTTTATCCTGAGCATAGCCGAACGGAGTCTAATGGACAAGTTGATCATGAATCTTTTGCTTTGATACGAAAGATAAGGTGGATATATGAAAACAGGAAAAAGCAAAAAAGGTTTTTCAATTATAGAGCTTCTTATCGTTATAGGCATCATCGCCATACTGGCTGCGGTTGCCGTCCCTTCCTTAAAAGCCTATTACAGAAACTATAAATACCGCGAATACGCGTACTCAATGGAAAACCTGATCCGGTGGAGCAGATTAACGGCCATGGAAAGAACCGCTAATATCGGGTTGTGTGTCAACAGTGTCAATAAAACATTAAGCATTGTTAACATGGGCACCCGCAGGTCTGAAAATTGTAGAGGAGATACACTGAATCATTTAAAGATAGAAGATGATTTTGTTTTGCTCGAAGGCAGCGGCGCGGCATTTGATCCGCGCAGTTTTGCCATCTTTACAGGAAACGTATGCATAACAGGTGATGCAAAATTCTACAAAGTTGTGATCAGCAGATTTGGCGCAATAAGAATAGAGAGGGGGGCGGGCGGATGTTCGTAATCAAAATCGTGCCTTGTGGTACAAATCAAATTTTAAAATCAAGAAAAGGATTTACCCTGGTTGAATCCCTAATTTCAATACTGCTCATCGCACTGATGGCAATCACCAGCGAGGGGCTTATCGCTTATTTTGCAAAATGCACGAAACAGGATTTGACAAGTGACTGTTTGCTGCAGGCCGCCTCTTCAGGAATTGAGGCAAAAAGAGCAAATCCGGCTGTCACTTCCATTGAGGTAACCTGTGGCGGACAAACGGTGCATGTCAGCATGACCGGCAATCCTCCATCCATACCGCCTGCAATGGGCACCGGGACAAGCGCTTGTGCGGATGTGGTCTCCACGTCCACACTCGGAAGCAGGAAGATGGAGATGAGTGATAAAATCTGCAACTTTCCAGAGGGGTAAAGATGGCACACAAGGTCTTAAAACCGGTGGCTCGTCATGAAGGGTTCAATCTTGTCGAATTGATGATTGTCCTGTTCATGAGCACGCTCATCCTGACGGCGATGGCGTCAATCTTCACAACTTCGGGAAACGTGTTTAAGAAAACCAAAAATATTTCCGACGTAAAGGAAATTTCCAAGGGAGGCATGGCGCAGCTTGAATGGCTGTTTCAAAGATGGGGCACCGCCACGCCATGCGATAATGCGGACACCGCTTTGTGCACGAAAGTTCAGGACTGCCGGGTGAATGCCGCCTATCCGTACCCTCCGCCGGGTACGGTCTGCATCACCATCGTTGATGACGCAAATGCCCGACCCTGTGATGAGGCGCACTTTTACGCAAACCTTTACGGAAGTGGATTTATTCAGACACCATCCATTGCAGACCCTTCAACCATGAACATCAAAAGCTGCCGTTTATCCGGTGTGTCGGGTCAAAACTGCTATCACATCAAGAGGGGAGCTCAATTTCTTTCCGATAAAAAAGTTCCGGCTGTCTACACTCCCCTGATTTTTTCTCTTTCAGGTCTTTCCGACAACCATCTTGACTGCATGGACGGTACAGTGACCTCCAATGCCACGGTGTCCGCCAGTGCGGTAGCCCTGAACGGAATGCTGCAGGACAACGCGGGGAATTTCATATCGAATTATCAGTTTGAAGGTGGTGAAATCATTTTCAGGGTACCTCACAGGGTGAGGCTTTTTTGCAGGAACAATCCCACGGACCGAAACAGAAGATGGCTTTATATGGAAGCGACAGACATGGCTTCTGACTGTACGGCTCACGAACCGGTTCAGCCTCTCATCCCGGTCAACTCATTTGACATTTTGGTTCAGAACCAGGGAGTTGTCGTAACCATGCAGGTACGCGGGCCGAACGGGAATACCATAACAACTCAAAGACATTTTGCGAGGTAGTGCATGCATCAGACAAAAGCCTGTGAGGTGGAACTGAACAACAGGGGATTTACACTCGTGGTGGTACTTCTCCTTTCGCTGGCCATTACGCTCCTCGGCGGGACAGCAATGTTTATCGCCATGGTCAATTTCAAGACGACGGCGGCGGAGAAGAAATACAATCATGCCGAGAAAGCAGCCAACGCGGGACTGTTAAACGCATTCGATGAAATCAACCGGCAGGGTACCGGTGGGGCGAACAGATCGATTTCCGGTGCCATGCGAAATGCCTTTTATTCCACGGATGTCCTGTACGGGGGGAAGAACCTATGGTTTTTGAGTTCAGAAGGTTCAATGCATGATTCGAGGGTTGTCAAAACGGCATTATTTCAGGGTTATTACGGTGTCGGCCTTTACACGGTCAGGGGCAAGGTCAATGCCGTCCTGAATTCCGGTTCCAGGCTTTCGGGTTGTGACGCGTCTGACGACCCGGACTGTTTTGTTCCGGCTTTTATTGCATCGGGAACAATCAACACCGGACCCAACGAAAGAAAATCCTGCACGGTCGCCGGTGCCGCGGATGGAACGACCACCGGATTGTTCGGGGCCCCGGCAATTCTGAATATGAGCCAGGGCGATCTATCCAGAATCTTTTTTAAAGTCGATTGCTTCAATAAGCATAACGATGCAGGCTGCACCACCAGCCTGCTGGATTATCTTGAATATGACTACGGCAGGAATCCTGCCGAGCACCGCCAGGACTTCTCTTTTGGGCAAAACGACAACGCGCTGGGAATACCTGTTGTTAGTATTCCTGTCATGCCTCCTGTGCCAGCGGTTAGCAGTGGTTGTATTTTTCCCGTTTCCGGAAATATGCATGGCCGAACCTTAAATCTGACAGGTGACCTGACAAGCTGCAAAGAAATTATCCTGAACAGCACCGCCTCAACTGTTGTCATCCGGGGTGATGGAACAAGAAACGGGACGCCTGTTAAAATTTTCACAGATGGAAACCTGAATCAACCGATATGTGATGGCGCATCGAATTTCATTTTTTACGCGACGAATAGTGACAAAACCCTTGCCGTCAGCAATTCATCAAACTTTACAATACACAGCACAAACGAAGTTGTGATGAACAATACAAACAGCAGCTTTACCCTCTATACCACGGGGGTCACCAACCTCAACGGCACAGTGTCAGGCACAATAGAAAGACCTTTCCGGATTGTGTCTGCAAACAGAATTAACACCGGTTCAGCAGGAATCAACTTAACAAACGGCAGCATCATGTCAGGACCATTCGCTTATGCTGACGCAAATCAGCTTGCCGCCGGTCAAAACCTGGAAGCTGCCGGCAATCTGACAATTGAAAATGTCAATATCTTTGCCAGAAGCCTCAGGTTTGCCAAAAAATCAACCGTGAGAATTCTGGACAGCCTCGTTTACGTTTATGCCCATGCCTGCCCGGACTGTTCAAGAAAGGAGGGCGACTCCTCGTTGAATGCCTGCACAACCGATAACAGATGGTGCGGGTGGTATGGAGAGGGGGTGAATCTGAATATTGGCAGGGATGTGGATGGAACAGCAAGGCCGGTGCTTTTTCTGACAAACAACACAGCAGTATGTACCATTCACCCTGCGGGCACGGTCTACATCTGGGGAGTATGGTACGGGGAGGATGTGACGCATCTTTCATGGAAAGAGGCGGCTTCACGGAACCTGAACGGCTTCTTGGTGAGAAACTTTCCGCCCGGGATGACGCTGGGCATCACTGTTCCAGGAAGCGGCTTTACCATGAATTTCTCAAAACCGATGATGGATGCCGTCGCAAATAAATACCGGTTCTTCAGGAAGGTGGAGTGTGTCCGGGATCCTCTTACGACAAAGGCACAATTACTGCAAACCCGGATGATCAGCTATTGAAAATGCCGTCGAGACAGGTCGGGAATCAGGGGCTTCCTTATCATCCTGCGAAAATTCAGGAAAAAATACAATGAAATAGTTTTTCACGTAGTTATTTCAAGAAGTTTTGGCTTGTCATGACGACGAGAAACCGATCTTTTATGATTCATGATTGATGAACCTTTTCTGTTTGGACGAAAAGGCAAATCAGTCATAATGTTCCTCGATTGTTTATTGTCAAGATTCGGGCGTGCCGCGCCGCGTTAAAAAATCTGATAGTTCAACTTGCCATGACAGGCGGCAAATGATAAAAGCCGCTTGTCATTTTTTTACAAGAAAGGTTTCACGTTTTTCATGAAGAACAAGCTTGCGTCCCTGATCGCCAATTCTGTTGCAGTCTGCACGAAGAAGGGCCTGTTGCCGGATATCCGTTTGCCGCAGATTGAAATCGAAGTGCCGGCCAATCCCGATCACGGCGATTACGCCTCCAATATCGCCATGGTTTTGGCCTCCCAGGCCAGACAGAACCCCCGTAAAATTGTCCAGGCCATCCAGGAAAACCTGGATGATTCCGAAGGCATTCTTGAGAAAACACAAATTGCCGGCCCGGGTTTCCTGAATTTTGTGGTCAAAGACGATTTATGGCGTCAGGTTCTGCGGAAGGTTTTGGATGAGAAAGAGAAATACGGCTGCCTCGACATCGGCGGGGAGAAAAAGGTTCAGGTGGAATTTGTCAGCGCCAACCCGACGGGCCCCCTGCACATCGGCCACGCGCGCGGAGCGGTGGTTGGCGATGTGCTTTCCAGTCTGCTCACGGCAACCGGTTATCGCGTTTCAAAAGAATATTACATCAATGACGCAGGAAACCAGATGAACAACCTTGGCAAATCTGTGCTTTACCGTTACCGGGAGCTGCTGGGTGAAAAGATTGAATTTCCTGATAACTGCTATCAAGGTGATTATATTAAAGAAATAGCTTCAGATATCATCAAAAGGGAAGGCCGTCACTATCTGGCGCAAAATGAAGAGGAAACGGTTTCGTATTTCAATGCCGTTGCCGGCGGGGTGATCCTGGAGGATATCAAGAAAGATTTGAAGGATTTCGGCGTGACCTTCGATTTTTATTTCAGCGAAAAGGAACTCTATAAAGATAATGGGGTGAGCAATCTTTTGGATTCGCTTCAAAAGCAGGGTTTTATTTACTCGGATGGTGAGACGCTGTGGTTTAAAACGACGGCCTACGGAGATGAAAAAGACCGCGTGGTCATCCGCAAAAACGGTGATCCGACTTACTTTGCCGCCGACATTGCTTACCATCAGAATAAATTCGCGCGCGGTTTCGATATACTGATCGATATCTGGGGAGCGGATCACCATGGGTACATGCCTCGCCTCTGGGCCGCGATCCAGGCGTTGGGGCACGATAAAAACGATCTGAAGATCATCCTGGTGCAGTTGGTAAACCTGCTGCGCGCGGGTGAACCGGTGGCAATGTCCACGCGGGCGGGTGAATTTGTCACATTAAGGGAAGTACTCGATGAGGTGGGAAAAGACGCAGCCCGTTATAATTTTCTAATGCGACGCTCCGACAGTCACCTGGATTTTGATCTGGAAGTGGCCAAAAAGCAATCCAATGAAAATCCGGTTTTCTATGTCCAGTATGCGCATGCCCGGATCTGCAGCATCATCCGCATGGCCGGGGAGAGGGGAATGATATGCCCCGCTTTTGAAAACACGGATCCATCGCTTCTGGTCGAACCGGAGGAAAGAACCCTGATAAAAATGCTGGCACGTTATCCTGAGATGCTGGAAGGTACTGCCAGAACATTGGAGATTCACCGCATTACTTTTTACTTAAACGAGCTGGCCGGAGCGTTTCACAGTTACTACAACAGGAATAAAGTTGTCACGGACAATGCGGCGCTTTCGGCTGCACGGCTGGTTCTGATTGACGCAGTGCGCGTTGTGTTGGGAAACGCGTTGAAAATACTGGGCGTCAATGCCCCGGAGAAGATGTAGGCACAAACGAAACTTTCCGTGGAGTCTCCTGCTGGCGGGGGCAGTGGACAAGTAGAGCCATTCAAGAGGAGGAAAATGGGTTCCGATAATGTGAAAAAATTTGAATTGAAGCTGGGTGGAACAGGATTGGTGATTGTGATTGTTGGAATGACTATCCTGTTGTGCGCTTCATTCATTCTGGGCGTCGGTTTTGGTCGAAACATCGATACTTATCCCGAAAAGATTTCTTCCCTGCCTCAGCGCATCCTGGCGGTGTTCTGGCG
>JAQVLL010000119.1:868-6541 GCA_028704195.1 Smithellaceae bacterium | reverse complement strand
TCCACACTTTTTACTATTTCGACATCGGAAATAAAACGGGACCAGTAAAAAACCGGTTCAATCAGATTCTGCGACGATCAGACCTGCCCTTCACGGACAGCCGTTTAATACAGGACCGTATGCGGATAAATGCGAATGCCGCAAAAAAAGAAAAAAACCGCCCTGGCCAGTTGATCAGCGCCGTTTAATGTTTCCTGAAGCGTTTCTTCATTCTCGCCGGGCCCGCCCAGCATAAAATAATGGGCAATAAACAGCTCGGCCTCCAGGGCTTTTTGATGCGCCCGGAAAACATCGGAGGTGACAAAAGGTTTTTGCAGGTTGTGAAGCATCCTGTCACACATGGATTCCGTTCCGAATTCCACATGTGTCAGCCCCGCGTCCGCCAGCTTGTGATAATAATCCTCCGGGGGAACCGTAGGCGCGAAAAACCCTCCCCACGGGACAGAGATACCGGCATCCATAAATGCTTCAGCCACTCGCAGGCTATGATCATAGCTGGCGTTGAAAACCGAATCTGTCATAAAAATATATTTCGCGCCGGCTTTCTCCAGTTCACGGGCCTGCCTCGCGATTTCCTTCGGCTCAAAAAAGCGCATCCGGCTGCCTTCAATGTGAGGATAGGTGCAGTAGCTGCACCGAAACGGACAGCCTCTTTTCGTCTGCAAATTAAGCATGCCGCCGTAGGACAGGTAATATTTCGTGTGCGTGGAATCCGGATCAAACGTCCTGTGCATCGAGCCGTCCCAGGCTCTGTAAGCAACAGAAGTGGACTGTCTTGTGACGATGCCGGGGATGGTTGTGACATCGGCTTTATCTTCCAGCGCCGCAAGCAGAGCGGGAAACCGCTCCCCTTCTCCGGCGATACCGTAATCCGCATCCAGCGAGCGGATAAATTCCAGGGGGAAAACGGTGTAGCCACTGCCCCCCAGAATCAACGGGGCTTGAGAATTGCGCCTGATCACATCCACCAAATGCTGATAGTCGGATAGAAACCCCCTGCTGTTCATCGTATCTGTATTGTCAATGTTACGAATCGAGAGGCCGATATAATCCGGTGCGTACTGGCGCACCTGTTCCCCCAGTTTTTCGAGAGAGGAAAATTCATTCATGTCCAAAACTTTGGTTTCATACCGGGGATTCAAGATGCCAACCACATAATCCAGCCCCAGCGGATAAACCGGATAGGGTTTTTTCATCATGTTGGCAGAAATCAGCAGTACTCTCTTCATGAATTCATCAGGCTCTCTGTCGAAGCAAACAATAACGGCAATGGTCTGTATCGAAAGCTAAGCCTCCGCCTTCTTTGCCTGCAGAAGGTAAGTTGCCAGAGCCCGGATTGAGGCAAACACTTTAGCGCCCAGTTCCTTGCTCTCTATTTTAACTCCGTAATCCTTCTCAATCATCATGACCAGCTCGAGGACATCAATGGAATCAATACCCGTGTCCCCGCCGACCAGCGGTTCATCATCCTTCATGTCTTCAGGAGTCACATCCATCAGCCCCAGTGTCTCAATGATTTTCACTTTAAGTTCACTGATTGTTTCTTCTATTGTACTCATGCACCACCTCGATATGTTTAATCCAGCGTTGAAACGCCGCAGGTTATATTCCTTTTTCACTTGAATCGGACTCGGAAAGCATCCGGACATCATCACCTAGAATTTTCTCCAGCACGACCCGCACCATCCATCGGCAAAAAACATGGAAATACGTTTTCCCCGCCATCTTGACGCCGATGATAAAGATAATCGTGGAAACCGCATAAATTAATGGCCCGCCGATCACAGCCACCAGCGGTTTTTTCAGCCAGACGGCAATGACGCTAAATGCAACGACAGCCGGTAAGCCGATTATATAACTGAACCCGATCATGATCAGCCCGGCGATCATCGATGGCGTCGGCTTTTCCCGAATGGACTTCAGATCGGCTTGATCTTCAATAGCGGTTTTGCAATATTTCGTACGGGCCAAATAAAGAGCCGTTCTTTTAATAAGGTTCAAAAACTCTCCCTGCCAGACAAGTTATAAAAAACCAAGAGATCATAGCTTCAATCGGGAATGATTTTCAATATTTTTTTGCCTGCAAAACCACGTACAGGTTTGTTTCTAACGCTGCAATATCCCGCCTATGGAATTTTTTGATTTTCTGGGATAGTCTTTATAAACGATGTCTTTAAAAACCCCGACACGCGCCTGTTCAATCGTGGCAATGAGTTCATTATCTACATAAATCCTCCCGTCACCGACAACAACGGACGAACCGGATTCCTTCAAACGTAACACTCGTCGAACATCAATTTCATAGCGAACCACTTTATTGTAAGGCCGGATCTGACCTTTAAAGGATATACCCGCACAGCCCAGGGCCCGGCCGGCTCCCGGCGACTCCCGCCAGACGCAATAAAAACCCAGCAGCTGCCAGATTGCATCCACGCCGAGACATCCCGGCTGGACCGGATCACCGGGCATGTGGCATTGAAAATACCAGGCATCCAGACGAATATCCAGCTCTGCAACAATCTTTCCCCCTTTGCCGTCAGTTTCGATCAGCGTAATTCGATCGAACATGAGAAATGGCGGGGCGGGCAGACGTGCATCAAAAAATGGCGGCGGATCTGTGACGGCATTTCCATAGGAAAAAGCCAGAATCTCCTCAAAACAAAAGGAGCTTTTCTCAATAAACTCCCTGTAAGTCATCATGATTTATCTCTTTCTCCGAACAGGTAATTTGCAGCCGGTTTCATGTATTTCTGGCTTTTAACCAGTGCCCGTGTATCCGCACAGATCGGATAAAAGAGCAAAATCTCTAGTGTTTGAAGTCCCTACAAGAGAAACGTCCTTTTGTCAAAAGAAAAAACCTCATCAAAATTTCTTGGCAAGAAATATCGAATTCAGTTATAAGAATCATCAACAAAATATTCGGGAAAAGAGGAAATCAAAATGAACCGCGCAGCCCTTCACAAAATCAGCTACGGTCTTTACATCGTAACATCGGGACAGGAAGGAAAATTCAACGGCCAGATTGCCAATTCCATTGTTCAGGCAACATCGAAACCGGCCACCCTGGCCATCTGCATCAACAGGGAAAACTACACACATGAATTAATCCGGCAAAGCAAAATATTTACCGTTTCGATTGTATCAGAGGAAGCGCCAATGACCTTTATCGGCCTGTTCGGCTTCAAAAGTGGCCGGGACGTCGATAAACTGAAAGAAGTCAACACAAAAATCGGTGTCACCGGTGTGCCGATCGTTCTGGACTATTCCATAGGTTTTATCGAAGCTGAGCTCCAAGGTGAACTCGACTGCGGAACGCACACGATATTTGTAGGCAAGGTCATCGAAGCGGATCTGACCGGAGAAGGCCAGCCGATGACCTATGCCTATTACCAAAATGTCAAAGGCGGTAAATCTCCTAAAACCGCACCGACTTTTGATCAGGAAGCGGCTGCGGCCAAACCCAAAGTGCAAAGCGCCGCCCGTTATGTATGTTCCGTCTGCGGTTATGTATATGATCCGGAAAAAGGCGATCCGGACAATGGCATCGCCCCCGGCACCGGGTTTGAAGACATCCCTGATTCCTGGACATGCCCCATATGCGGAGCGGATAAGTCCCAGTTTGAAAAAGAGCAATAACCTCTCAGGAGAGATTTGCAATCCCCTCCCGGAGAAAACGGGAGGGGGAAAAGTGGGACAAATATTCCCCGTCGGTTTTGTTGAAGATTATCCATTACCTTACTTCCCTTATCGTCCGGCAATTTCTATCAACGAATTCGTGGAAATGATGATACTGCGCAAGAAACGTAAACGCTCTTCTGATGAGACCCGGGTTTATCCTCCATGTTTCAATCATAGTATTGATAAAAAGGCTCCTCTCTTCCCGACTTGCTGACAGCAGGAAGTACGTAATCATCTTTATGCCGTTGGCAAGCTGTTTCGGATCAAATTTTTTACGGACATAGAGATTGTTCCGATACGCTACTTGCTTAAGCCAGCCTTTCAACCGATTGTGGAATAATACCGGATCGTATATTTTTTTAAACAGTCCGAAATAAAGCAGCAAGAGTTCTTCGCGGCTCAACAGTTTGGGAATAATATTGGTATGGAGCTGCCATTCTCCGGAGAAGTCATCGCTGGAAAGTCGTCCTTCTTTTTTCAGACGGTTGTACAGCGGAGTATGCAGCGGCGCGTTGAGCAGGCTGATTCCGGCGATCGGGCTGTTCGTGCGTCTGACAAAATCATAGAGTTCATCAAAAACACTTTCGTCATCATTGTCAAACCCGACAATCAAGCCGAGAAAGGGCATAATCCCATAGCGGGAAATCTTGTTGATACGTTCAAAGATATCATATTTTAAATTGTGGCTTTTTTTTACTTCTTCCAGACTTTTTCTCCGCACCGTCTCAACGCCGAGAAAAAGCACGGAAAAGCACGCGTCAGCACACATCTTGAGCATTTCATTGTCATCAGCTATTTCCACCGTGATCTGCGTGGAGAAAGAAAGAGGCCGCGACTGGGCAGTGTTCCAAGCGATTAGAGACGCAAGAAGTTCTCGAGCAAAACGTTTGTTAGCCAGAAAATTATCATCGGAGAAAAACACCGTGCGCGCACCGATTTTGTGCGCCGTTTCAACTTCACGGATGACCTGCTGGACAGATTTGGTGCGCGGCTTGCGGCCTACATACTGAATGACATCACAAAACTCGCAACAATTTGGGCAACCCCGGCTGGTTTGCACGTTGATGTTAATGTAGTCGGTTGCGTTAATCAATGACCAGTCCGGTGCAGGACTATCTTTCAAATCGATATAGGTTTCCTGGGAATACACGGAATCGGCCCTTCCTGCCATCCATTGCTGAAGGAATAAAGGCCAGGTATATTCGGCCTCACCGATAAAATGGTAGTCGGCAAGCGAGCGGCACTGGTCATGATTAATGCTGGCGTAAGTTCCGCCCAGAGCTATTTTTACACCCCTTTGTCGAAATCCCGCGCATAATTCGTGAATCCTTTTTCTGTGCAACGTTGCGCCGGTTACGGCAACAAGATCACAGGGAATATTCCAGTCGAGCGTGGAAACATTTTCGTCACACAAGACATATTCCACATTGACACCGGGCGGGGTCAACGCCATGAGCGTGGCCAACGCCGCGTTGGGCATGAGAGTCCTGGCACCCAAAAGATCGACTGTACCCTGCATTGACCAGAAATTTTCCGGATGCTTTGGTGCGACAAGGTATATTCTTTTGCAATGATCACCGGTTCCGTAACGTTTCGTTCTGACGGGAGGCATTCTTTGTCCCTCTTCATCAATAAACTTTTTCACCATTATCCGGACATTAACTTTTTCACATGATATGATAGCGGCAAAGCAATGATATTCGGACAAAGCAAGATCACGCGTATAAGCATTAATTCAATCATCCTGGCCAATCCATTCAACAACCCCGGCAGCAACCTGCTCCCGGAGTCGATTTGAACAAATGGAGGTATTGACATGGAAAATGTAACAATTCCTGGAAAGATATACAATCACGGGAGCAAATTAAGCATCTGATGTTAAAAAACGAATGGGGGGCAAGCTGTCCCCCATTCGTCGAGAATTTTATGCAGCGGGCATTTGTGTGAACACGCTGCGCGGATCAACCTGTGAGCGTAGTATCTGTAATGATTCAG
>JAQVLL010000119.1:0-858 GCA_028704195.1 Smithellaceae bacterium | reverse complement strand
TTCAGGCGTGACCAGCTTTGTCTCCGGTATGTCCCCTTCCGGTTTGAGAAGTTCAAAACCGGTAAGCTGCTGGGCCAGCTCGAAATTAACACCCGGGGTCAGAGACTTGACCCTCATCCGTTTACTGACCGGATGAAAGTCATAGACCCCCCAGGGACTGATGACAGCAGCCGGACCGTTGCCGATGAGACCTGCTTCCTGACGCGAGCTGCCGCCGGTCAGATGGCCCACGGAGGTGATAAAATCAACTTTCTCCGGAAACTTTTCCGGAGTCTGAAGCCCGACCAGTACCATCTTCTCGGTGAGCGATGACAGATCGTTGTTCCCGCCGCTGCCGGTCAGGCGGACCTTCGGATGATGATAATCTTTGCCGATCATGTGGGTGTTGACATTGCCGTACATATCGACTTGGGCAAAACCCAGGAACCCGATGTCCACGTAGCCATTGTAACACTGAGCAAACGAATAGGACATTTCCATAATGGTAGGAGATTTCCTCCAGGTCATGGGACAGCCGACCGACCAGGGCATGTCGCCTTCTATCGGGTCCTGCCCACCGGATTCATACACAAGGGTAATATTGGGGGCATGGGTTTTTTTGGCCAGAATCCCCGCCACCATGGGAATTCCGGTGCCGATATACACGACCGAGTGGTCACTGATCTGCTGCGCTATGATGTAGGCCAACGTCTCTAAAGGATTGGCCGGTGCATTTAAGTCTTGCATAATATACTCCTGTCTTAATAGTAAATTCCTGAATCGTGCTTCAGGGTGTATTCTTCATACGAGAAATCAATGTCTTCATTATCGCCTTCGGCGGCCTTTGTCTGACGGCGGGCCTCGGCGATCCATTTCGCG
>JAQVLL010000118.1 GCA_028704195.1 Smithellaceae bacterium | reverse complement strand
ACAATGATAATTCCCCTGAGGACGCAGGCGGGCAAACAACGGCTCAACCACCTCCATGTTGTGGTTGATCACGTCGGGGCCGGCGGTTGCTACTTTCTCCAGCGCCTCACGGCTGCCCTGAAAATCGGGAATCAGGACTTCGATTTTGCAGTCGGGTATGGATTGATGAAGCCTTGTAATGGCCCCGGCAAACACATCAGCGCCTCCATCGGGCAGATCATCTCGCGTTACGGATGTAATGACTACATAACGCAATTGCATCTGCCGCACGGCGGCAATCACATTTTCAATTTCGTTTTCGTCTGTTTTCTGAGGCACGCCATGGGCAATATTGCAGTAAAGACAGTTCCTTGTGCAGACATTTCCGAGGATTAAAAAAGTGGCGGTACCGCTTGCAAAACATTCCGCCATATTGGGACAGGCCGCTTCCTGGCAGACGGTGTGCAGTTTCAGACCGGAAAGGGTTGACCGGATTTCACGGCAGCCATCGGCGTAGGGCGGCCGCACTTTCAGCCAGTAAGGTTTGCGCAAAGGCGACACAGTTTGTTGCGGTCTGTTCATCTTGCCAAATTCCATAATAATCACATAAGCTTACGCAAAAATGAATGCTTTATGATATAAAAGCGCTCACACGCGTTTACCGGAAACGAGTTCCGCAAAATATTCAAACGAGCGGTTATAGGTCTTCTCCGCATCCTTCGGAAAAAAACATCCCGGCAACTGCCTTTTGGTCAAATGATACGAAACGCAATCACAGCAGACGCCCTTCCGGCTGCAGGGTTCGTAGGAACAATTGCATTTTTTCAGATTATGATCCTTTTTGCATTCCATCGGGTGTCCTTCCAAAAGACTTCACGTTTTTTACAGTTCCCGGTTGAAAATTTCTTCCCCACGGGGTGGGGTGCAGGGGAAGGTGTACCACGGTAATTCTTTCTGCGTCCCTAACAGTCTGTAGATTTACCACCTCCGTCACTTCGTGACACCTCCGCCGGCGGAGGACAAAGCGGTGACAACCGTTTAACTATTTCATTGCGGAAGCGCTGGTTTGTTTACTCACTTTTTCCAGCAAACATCGGGTTTGCGTGCAGCAAGCACTTCGTCGAGGCGGCTGACGGGTGTTGACAGCGGTGCATCTTTCACCCGCTGCGGATTCTCTTCGGCTTCCCGGGCTATGGAAATCATCGCTTCACAAAAAGCGTCGAGCGTTTCTACGCTTTCTGTTTCGGTGGGCTCAATCATGATGGCTTCTGGCACAATGAGCGGGAAATAAATGGTCGGCGGATGATATCCAAAGTCAATCAATCGTTTGGCCATATCGCTGGTATGCACGCCATTTTGTTCAACCTGTCTGTTGCCTGAAAAGACGCACTCATGCATGCAGGTGCGGTCGTAGGGAAGATCAAAATAGGGCTTCAATTTTTCTTTTATGTAATTGGCGTTGAGCACCGCCATTTCCGTGGCGCGTGTAAGCCCTTCGGCGCCAAGCGACCGGATATAAGCATAGGCCTTGACCATGACATTGAAGTTTCCGTAAAAGGCCCGCATCCGTCCAATGGTATCCGGAAAATGATCTGACCATCCGTATCCGGAATCGTTTTTGACAATCCTAGGCACCGGAAGATAATCCACCAGAACTTCCCCCACTCCCACCGGGCCGCTGCCCGGACCGCCTCCGCCGTGAGGCGTGGAAAAAGTCTTGTGCAGATTGAGCTGAATGACATCAAAGCCCATATCTCCCGGCCTCGTCTTGCCCAAAAATGCATTGGCATTCGCGCCGTCGCCATAAAGCAGGCCGCCCCTGCTGTGAATGATTTGCGCCACTTTTTCAATATTGCGTTCAAAAAGACCCAGCGTATTGGGATTGGTCAGCATCAGGGCCGCTACATCCTCCGTCATCAGCGATTCAAGATGTTCAAGATCAACGCCGCCTTCCATGTTGGACCGCAGTGTGACAGCCTCAAATCCGCACAGCGCTCCGGACGCCGGATTGGTCCCGTGGGCAGCATCGGGAATCAGAATCAGATGCCGCTTTTCACCCTTCTTTTCAAAATATTTCTTGATCATCATGACACCGGTGAGTTCGCCGTGCGCGCCCGCCGCCGGCTGCAGGGTGAAATCGGCCATGCCGAAGATGCTGCTCAAACGTTTCTGCATATCATACATCAGCTCCAGGTTCCCCCTTGCAAAAGCATCCGGGGCATCAGGATGAACGCCTGTGAATCCGGGCATGGCTGCAACATTTTCGTTGATTTTTGGATTGTACTTCATGGTGCAGGAACCCAGCGGATAAAAACCGAGATCCACCCCAAAGTTTCGCCGCGACAAATTGGTGTAATGCCTCACCAGGTCAATTTCGGCCACTTCCGGCAAATCCAGTTCGTCCCGCAGATATTTCCTGTCAATGATATGATCAAGATCAACGGCTGGCACATCGCTTGCGGATACATGTGCGGCGCCGCGTCCGGGTCTGCTGATTTCAAAAATTAATTCCATGAATGAACCTCTTATTTAATGATCTCGATCACCCGATCCATATCGTTTCTGGAGAGCATTTCCGTGGCGCAGAAAACCAGGGTGTTGGCCAGCTCCGGGTAATCCTTCTGCAGGTCATAAGCTCCGATGATTCCTGCCGCCTGCAGCTTTTCATTGACGGCACGGGCATCGGGACAGCGAAGGGTAAATTCGTTATAGGTCGGAGCAGAGAAAACTTCTGTCCATCCCGGAATCTGCAAAAGCCGGCTTTTCAGGTACTGCGCCTTATTCACGTTTAGCGCTGCCAGTGTTTTCAGATTTGTGCCCAGTGCGGCGAGGTAGATGCAGGCTGCCAGTGCGCAAAGCGCTTCGTTGGAGCAGATGTTGGATGTGGCCTTTTCGCGGCGGATATGCTGTTCGCGGGTCTGCAGCGTCAGGACAAATCCTCTCTTGCCGTTTTTATCGACCGTTGCACCGGCCAGCCTTCCGGGAATACGGCGCAGGAATTTTTCGCGCGCGGCAAAGATTCCCAAATAAGGCCCGCCGTAATTGATCGGATTTCCGAAACTCTGTCCTTCGCCCACGACAAAATCGGCACCACAGGCACCAGCGGGCTTTAAGATGCCCAGGGATGTGCCGTCAGTAAATCCGGAAATAAGCATAGCGCCTTTCGCGTGGGCTGCTTCGGCAATGGGGGTGACGTCTTCGAGGCATCCGAAGAAATTGGGGCTTTGCACAATAACGGCGGCAACGCTTTCATCCAGTGCGTCCTGCAGGCCGGCTAGATCCAGCTGGCCTGAGACTGCACTGGGAACCTCGGTTATGGTATAGCCGTTCGCCCAGCAATAGGTTCTGAGAACCTGCCGGTATTGAGGATGGACCGAACGGGCGGCAATAATTTTTGAGCGGCTGGACATCTTCGCGGACAGCACAGCCGCTTCCGCCATGGCTGAAGCGCCGTCATACATGGAGGCGTTGGCAATTTCGGTACCGGTAAGATGGGCGATCATCGTCTGGTATTCATAGATCGCCTGCAAAATACCCTGGCTGATTTCCGCCTGGTACGGCGTATAGGCGGTATAGAATTCTGAACGTCCCACGATATGACTGACGACAGACGGGATAAAATGAACATAAGCACCGGCGCCGGTCAATGTCATCCGGGGCAGTTGGTTTCTCGCGGCGATGTCTGACATCAGCGTGATTGTTTCCTGTTCGGAGAGACCGTATGGAATATCGGGCAGTTTCTGTAATCGGAATTTTTCCGGAATATCGGCAAACAACTCTTCAATGCCTGAAATACCGATGGCCGCCTGCATCCGGGCAATGTCATCCTTTGTGTGCGGGCAGTAGTCCATGTTCAGTGCTTCTCCTCCCGGATCAGCGTATCATAATCTGCTGCGCTGAGGAGAGATTTGAGTTCGTCTTTGTCGGCAAGTTTTACTATGGCAATCCAGCCCTTACCGAAGGCGTCGGTGTTGATCAAATCGGGGGCGTTTTCCAATTCAACATTCACTTCGATCACTTCGCCGCTGACCGGCGCGTAAACATCAGACACGGATTTAACGGATTCGACCATGGCAACCGGTTCACCCTGCGCAACTTTCTTCCCGACGGGGGGAAGCTCCACAAATACAATATCCGTCAGCATTTCCTGGGCGTAATCCGTAATGCCGACCACGGCCGTGCCGTCACCATTGTCTTTGACCCATTCATGATCTTTGGAATACAACCTGTCTGCGGGGTTATTTTGGGACATGTCGAATCTCCTTGGAAAAATTATTTTGTCTTTATCGAAAAGGCCCGGCGTTCAACGTGCTGTCAGCCTTGGCTTGATTACGCATCATATTGCGCGACACTTTTTATTTCGGCCTTTTATAAAAAGGAAGCTTGACCACTCTGGCCGCACTTGCCGTGTCGCGAATAATGATGGATATCTCCGTATCCGGCGCGGTAAATTCAATGTCGATAAACGCGAGGCCTATTGCCTTATTCAATGTCGGCGCAAAGGTGCCGGATGTCACCAGGCCGATTTCTCTTTCGCCGCTTTTGACTGCATAGCCGTGCCGCGCGATGCCGCGTCCGGTCATTTCCAGGCCGGCAATTTTTTTCTCAATGCCGCGGTCCCGGAGAGAAACGAGGGCGGATTTGCCCGCAAAATCCTTGCTCCAATCCACCAGCCAGCCGTAGGGAACTTCCAGCGGGCTCATCTCCTGCGTCATATCCTGGCCGTTGAGCATCATCCCTGCCTCCAGGCGCAAGGTGTCCCGGGCGCCCAGCCCTGCCGGTTTCATACCGGAAGACCGGCCTGCGTCCATCAAGGCGTCCCAGATCAGGCTGATTTTCTCAGCCGCGGCATAAATCTCAAACCCGTCTTCGCCGGTATAGCCGCTTCGGGAAATGATTGCTGGAATCCCCGCCACCGGGAATTGGGCAAAATGATAAAAACGAATATTTTTTAAATCAGCATCTGAAAGTGTCTGTAAAATTTCTTCAGCGCGGGGCCCCTGCAAATCCAGTTTGCCGGTTTTTTCGCTGATATCTTCCATCCGGCAGTTAAACTTTTTCTGATCCAGGATTGCCTTTATCCTTTGGAAATCCGCCTCAAGGGTGGTCGCATTGGTCACCAGCATGTAAAAATCTTCCGCCATTTTATAGACGGTTAAATCATCAATGATACCGCCTTGATCGTTGAGCAGGGCGGAAAGTTTAACCTGGCCGATTTTTTGTCCGGCAAGATCACGGGTCAGGGCAAACTGGAGAAGATCGGTGGCCTGCGGTCCACTGAATTCGATTTCTCCCATGTGGCAAATATCAAAAAGGGTGGCAGCGGTTCGGGTCGCCTTATGTTCATCGATCACATTCGTATATTGAACGGGCATGGCCCAGCCGCCAAAGTCGATGATTTTAGCCCCCAGGGCAACATGTTTCTCGTGTAAAGGGGTTTTTTTCATGAATTATATTCGGTTCCTGAATAAAAAATGATCTATTTAAAAAGCTTGTCAATCATAGCCTGTTTGTTTTTCGGGTAATAAAGATTGCCCTCATAATCCACGATCAGCGTGCCGTCGAGATGATCAATCTCATGCTGCACCACCCGGGCGGTGTAGTCCAGGTATCGTTTGCTGATTTTTTCACCTTTTGCGTTTAATGCGCGGACTTTGATCTCGGGAAAGCGGCTGACTTCAATTTGAATATCCGGACAGGACAGACACCCTTCCGCCGCCGTCACTTTTTCACCCCTCGCCTGGGTGATGCGGGGATTCACCAGCACGTCATAGTCATCCGGGCTCATCTTTTTCTTCGTGTTTTCCACAGTTTTATTACGGAAAATGATCATTCTTTTATTGATGCCGATTTGCGGCCCCGCAAGCCCCGATGCATCATCGCGACAGGTAAAGGAATCCACCAGTGCCTGAATATCCTGCTTTGCTTCTTTGTCCAGCGGTGTTTTGAATTCTGCCGATTTTTTTCTCAGAACAGAGGTATCAGCTTCGTTGACACCTTCATCATTCCAAAGGGTTAAGACTCTTTTGGGGGCCATGTTGTTCACCGGTTTGCCAAATTTTCTCTGGCCTATAACATCTATCGATTCTTATTTCAAGTAAACGAAGCTTGCATATTGGCTTCATCTTTTGTTAAACAGTAAAATGTTGATTTTATGATGATGAAAGATATGGTTTGAATTGTGATTAATCAAATAGTTACCCGTGTTGCAAAGCGTCAGTTTGCCCGTGCATTGAACTTTGAAGACGGGATCATCCCGGATTTAACCCCCTGCGATGATGCTGCCTCGCGCCTGCTTTATATTCACATCCCCTTCTGTGAGGAACTTTGCCCATATTGCTCTTTCCACCGTATCCGCCTTGACGAAAACCTGGCAGTAAAATATCATGCCGCCCTGCGGCGGGAAATGGCCATTTACAGGCAAAGAGGCTACCGTTTTTCCGGCATTTATGTTGGCGGGGGCACACCGACCGTTCTGATTGACGAGCTGGCCCGAACCCTGCAACTGGCCAGGGAGGTGTTTCCCATCACCTCCATCTCGGCGGAAACGAACCCGAATCACCTTACAGACGCTAA